>JAGRFM010000038.1 GCA_020446045.1 Nitrosomonas sp. | reverse complement strand
GGTTTGTTTTTCGAACAAAATTGTCGGCGTTTTTGTTCCTTGAATATGCCTTGGCATGTCCTGCGGAACAAAAACTTGATCCTTTTGCCCGAAAAGCAAACAGAATTGTTCATAACTCATGACGACATCCCCTAATGAATTCTATTGAACCTTCAAACAATATCGATTGAACTTGCAAATCTTCGTAAGGCACTGGTCTTTTTGTGAGGAGTAATATTCAATAAAATACGAGGTTTGGTGTCATGTAAAAAGGGTATTTAATAAACAGTTTAAGCTGGTTTTCGACATGGCAACGACTTGTTTTCCCATGGATTATAGCTAACCCGATGTCAAAATAATGTGAAGTGTGGTTTGAAGATTTATATGATAAAGCAGCGATGTTGAGACTTGAAACAGTGTAGTAACTTGAATTTTATTAATCAGTATTAAAAGCGTCGAGTTAGTTATATGACCATATCTGCTATTCGATGTGACGTCAAAGCGAACTGATTAGGGACTGTGGATTAACTGAGTGTTTTACGCCTTTTTGACAAACTCAGACTTCAGTTTCATCGCGCCGATGCCCTCTATTTTACAGTCGATGTCATGATCGCCATCAACCAGGCGGATGTTTTTTACTTTTGTTCCCACCTTGACAACAGAGGATGTGCCCTTAACTTTGAGGTCTTTGATAACCGTAATGGTGTCGCCATCGTGAAGTACATTTCCATAGGCATCATGTATTGTGTTTTCATTGTCCGTGCTATTGCTAGCTGTCTCACTTTCCCACTCATGACCGCATTCGGGACAGATAAATAAGTTGCCATCTGCGTAGGTGTAGGCCGAATTACATTGTGGACAGTTGGGTAAATCGCTCATGAATGAGATTCCTTTTGTATGTATTGGGGTTACAGTGTCCTGGCTACGATGTAGTCAGGACACGAATCGATAGGACGAACCTGATAATTGTCATCCACTATAACCAGAAAGTGGCTAGTCAGCAAACAACCGGGCCAATTCGGCACCCGGATCATCCGCTCGCATAAAGGCTTCACCAACGAGGAATGCATTGACATTATTTTGACGCATCAATGCCACATCTTCGGGTTTATGAATGCCACTTTCGGTGACGATGATGCGGTCATCCGGTATTTGCTTCAACAGTTGCAAGGTGGTTTTCAGACGGGTTTCAAACGTGCGCAGGTTGCGGTTGTTGATACCGATCAGTGGTGTTTTGAGTTGCAGTGCCAGCGTCAATTCTTCAGCATCGTGCACTTCGACGAGAACCGACATGTCAAGTTCGTGCGCCAGTGATTCGAGGTTGGACATTTGTTTGAGTGGATCGTGTTCAAAATGATCCAGCTGTTCTGCACCGAAACTGTTTTCCATGGTAAATGCGGCGACAATGAGTAAAATGCAGTCCGCCCCCATTGTTCGTGCTTCCGCGATTTGATAATCCTCTAAGATAAAATCCTTGCGTAATACTGGTAACTGACACGCATGACGTGCTTGTTCCAGGTATTCCGGGCTACCCATGAAATACTGATGGTCGGTCAGTACGGACAAACAGGCTGCGCCATGTTTTTCATACGTTGCGGCAATTTCTGCAGGTGCGAAACTTAAATGCGGAGCATGCGCCGATTGAGGGCCGCGCAACACACCTTTACTCGGGCTGGCTTGCTTGATTTCGGCAATGACGGCGGAATGTCCGGCAGTTATTTTGTTTCGTATGGCTGCCGTGAAATCACGCGCCGGTGAAGCGGATTGTGCTTCAGCCATCATTCCGGTTAGCGGTTTCAGAGTTTTGGCTGTGGTGATTTCCTGTACCTTGGTGGCAAGTATTTTTTTGAGTATGTCTGACATTTTGCTGATTATGATGCTGCCGGATTTGGGTTGTTTTGATTGGAGAAAGCTACCAGTTCGTGCAGTTTCTGTAATGCTGCACCGCTTTCAATCGCACGCTGTGCTGTTTGTATGCCCGTTGCGAGCGTTTCGGCAATACCGGATACATATACGGCTGCACCTGCGTTGAGTAAAACGATATCACGTGCCGGGCCTTTTTTATTTTCCAAAACGGAAATCAGCATTGCTTTGGCTTGATCGCAGTCACCGACCTGTATCGATGAGATCGGTGCCGATTGCAATCCGAAATCCTCGGGCCGGATGGTGTATTCGGTGACGCTGCCTTGCTTGAGTTCGCCAACGCGGGTTTCACCGCTAATGGTGATTTCGTCCAATCCATCTGTACCATTGACGATCATCACATGTTCACTGCCAAGCTGTTGCAGCACATGCGCCAGGATTGACACCAGTTTGGCATCAAATACACCGAGCACCTGATTCTTTGCGCCTGCGGGATTGGTTAGCGGTCCGAGTATATTGAATATGGTCTTGATGCCAAGTTCCCGGCGCACAGGTGCGGCATGCTTCATGGCGCTATGATAATTCGGTGCAAACATGAAGCCGACTCCGATTTTGCTAATACTGTCGGCAACCTGCATGGGTGTCTGATTTAGGTTAACTCCCAATGCCTCAAGGACATCGGCACTGCCGGATTTGCTTGAAACCGAACGCCCGCCGTGTTTGGCGACTTGAACACCTGTTGCTGCGCTGACAAAAGCGGCTGCAGTGGATATGTTGAAGGTATGCGTCGCATCGCCGCCTGTGCCGCAAGTGTCAACCAGATGATGACCATCTGTAACGTTGACCGGTGTGGCAAATTCACGCATGACTTTGGCGGCGGCGGTAATCTCACCAATGGTTTCTTTCTTGACGCGAAGCCCAGTGATAATGGCGGAAATCAGAATGGGCGAAACCTCTCCCTGCATGATTTGACGCATGAGTGAGAGCATGTCGTCGTGTGGGATCTCTTGATGATCGATGATCTGATTAAGTGCTTCCTTCGGTTTCATACTATTTATTGCCTGTCAGTGTTGCGTCTGAGTTAAAAAATTTTTCAGCATATCGTGACCATGTTCGCTGAGTATTGATTCCGGATGAAATTGTATGCCTTCGATATTCAGTGTTTTATGTTTGACGCCCATAATTTCGTCGTCTTCGGTCCATGCTGTGATTTCCAGACAATCAGGCAGTGTTTCGCGCTCAATGACCAGCGAATGATAGCGTGTAGCGATAAACGGATTGGGCAGGCCGTGGAAAACACCTTTGTTGCAATGATAGATCGGGGATGTTTTGCCGTGCATGAGCTGTTTGGCATGAACGATTTTTCCGCCAAACGCTTGACCTATACTTTGATGGCCGAGGCAAACACCAAGAACCGGCGTTTTTTCGCTGAATTGCCTGATTACCGATAAGGAAATGCCCGCTTCGTTGGGTGTGCAAGGGCCGGGTGAAATCACAATACGTCCGGGTGCCAGTTGTTTGATTTTATCCAGTGTGATTTCATCGTTACGGTATACGACGACATCTTCACCCAGTTCGCCGAAATACTGTACAAGGTTATAGGTAAAGGAATCGTAATTATCGATCATGAGTAACATGGTGAAAGTTTCTAACGTTAAATAAGTATTTTAGTGTTCAATTGAATTGGATTCGTGTATTTTTCAAAACGTTTGATTTTACCAGCTCATTTCGCAATTATGGTATCGATTCATCGCTTCATGAAAGTTTTATTGTATTTCTATGAGTGTTGGTAAGTGTCCGCAACATGAACAACTAAAGCAAGTTTATTTGATGTTGCTGTTGTAATTCAGTAAAATAGCCGGTTTTTAAACCCTTGTCTTACCACGATAAGTAATAAGGTGGAAGACTATAACCCAAAAGGAAAAAGGTAAAGAGTATATGCGACATTACGAAATCGTATTTATTGTTCACCCCGATCAAAGTGAGCAAGTGCCTGCGATGATAGAACGTTATCGTGGGATTGTAACCGCCAAGAATGGTAATGTTCACAGAGTGGAGGATTGGGGGAGGCGTCAATTGGCTTACCTCATTCAGAAAGTACATAAAGCACATTATGTATTAATGAATGTAGAGTGTGATCAGGAAATACTGAATGATCTGGAGTATGCTTTTAAATTTAGTGATGCGATCTTGCGTCATCTGATCGTGAGAATGGAAGGGCCGGTGACGGAACCCTCACCCATGCTGCAGCAAAAGGAAAGAGCAGACGTGGCTGAGGATTTATCTGATGATAAAGGACGTTCTGCTACTGCAAATGAGTCAGATAAATCGCCGGAAAAAGCCGAGTCCGAAAGTGATGCTGCCGGAGCTGGAGAAGGTGAGAAAGAAGCAGGGACGGCAAATACCTCGGTATAAGCTTTAGGTGGATTGTAACCAGACGGTTATATGTGGTGAGATTATTCGTTTAAAGACTATACGCTTTACTCCAGCCGGAGTGCCTGTGACGGATAGTGTTATTAAACATCATTCGCAACAGCAAGAAGCCGGAATAATGCGGATGGTTCAGAGTGAGTTGCCCGTTGTGGCAATCGGTGAGACAGCGTCGATCTTGGCCGGTTTGAAGATCGGTGACAAAGTCAAACTTAAAGGGTTTCTTAACCGAAAAAGTCAAACCAATCAGCAACTGGTATTACATGTCAATCACATCATTCAAATTTAATTGAAGAAGAAACAGGGAAAATTATGGCACGTTTCAACAAACGCAAAGATGGTAAGGATAAGGAAAAAGAAAGAAGAGCAAACCGTCCGTTATTCAAGCGCAAAAAATTCTGTCGCTTTACAGTGGAGGGCGTTAAATCCATCGATTATAAAGATATTGAACTTTTAAAAGATTTCATCAGTGAAAACGGGAAAATTATTCCCGCGAGAATTACCGGTACGCGAGCGTTTTATCAACGCCAGCTTGGTACGGCAATTGAGCGCGCACGTTTTCTGGCGTTGTTGCCGTATACTGATCGTCACTAAGGAGACCGACTAATGCAGATCATATTATTGGAGACAATCTCTACATTGGGACGATTGGGAGATGTCGTTAGTGTAAAAAGCGGGTATGCGAGAAATTATCTGATTCCGCAAGGTAAAGCTCAGCGCGCGACAGAAACGGCTATCGCCGATTTTGAGAAACGGCGCGCCGAACTGGAACAAAAACAGGCGGATACACAGGCTGCAGCCCAGGCCATTGCAAGCAGGCTTGAAGGCTTGATGTTACAAATTGCGCAGAAAACCAGTAGTGACGGCAAACTTTTTGGTTCCGTAAACAATGCGAGTATTGCCGAGGCTCTGAATGAACAAGGATTTAATATTGAAAAATCAATGATCCGCATGCCAGATGGACAGCTCAAGCAGATTGGAGACTACCCCATTAAGGTCGTCTTATACGGCGATATCTCAGCGCAAATTACCGTTTCAGTATTGGGTGAAGCAGTAATTTAAGTCAATCGGTACGGTTTGTTAAAAAAAGGACTCGACAGAGTCCTTTTTTTATTTCAGTAAATGCTAGAATGGGGCATTTGTTTTACCGCTTCAGTTAGGGGTGTCGTCATGTGTGATGTGCATTTATGTGCGCGTAGATTTTTGATGAATGTTTGTGAAAAGCGTGTAGGGCATAGCCATAGCTATGTTCAGGCGTCTTGAACAAGCAGGCATAAAAATATGCCGCGCCCTTCGGGTTTGTTTTTCGAACAAAATGATCGTCGTTTTCACTTTGAATATGCTTTGGTATGTCTCGTGGCCCAAAAACTTGATACTTTTGCCCGAAAATCAGACAGAATTGTGCATGACACATGATGACACCCCCCCCTAAGAATTTATGGCCCAATCAACACTTAGTGTAAGTGCTGGCGATACATTGGAATCGCTGAAAACCCCGCCGCATTCCATAGAAGCCGAGCAATCCGTTCTGGGCGGGCTAATGCTTGACAATCAAGCCTGGGATAAAATTGCAGATATTATTACCGATGAAGACTTTTACCGGCATGATCATCGATTAGTTTACAGCCACATTTGTAAACTCATTGAGCATAATAAGCCCGCCGATGTTGTTACTGTTGCCGAGTCCCTGGAATCATCAGCGGAACTACAGAATGTGGGTGGGTTAGCCTATATTGGCAGTATCGTACAAAACACGCCGACTGCTGCAAATATCAAACGTTATGCCGAAATTGTGCGCGAACGGTCAATTATGCGTAGTCTGGCGCAGGTTGGCGTACAAATCACCGAATCGGCCTTTAGTCCGGCAGGCCGTTCAGCAGCCGATCTGCTCGATGAAGCCGAGTCCCGGGTCTTTGAAATCGCAGAAGAAGGCGCACGTGGTAAACAAGGATTTGTTGACATACAACCGCTATTAAAAGAAGTCGTTGAGAGGATAGAGCTGCTTTACAGCCGTGACAATCCTAGTGAAGTGACCGGTATAGCATCAGGATTTCACGACCTGGACCAAAAAACATCGGGTTTTCAACCGGGTGATTTGATTATTGTAGCAGGCAGGCCTTCGATGGGGAAAACGGCGTTTTCGCTGAATATTGCCGAACATGTCGCGCTGGAGCTCAACAAACCGGTAGCCGTATTTAGTATGGAAATGGGGGGCGCGCAACTCGCTATGCGGATGCTGGGGTCGGTCGGTCGATTGGATCAGCATAAAGTCAGGACGGGGCGTCTTGACGACGATGACTGGCCAAAATTAACGCATGCATTAGGCAAACTGAACGATGCGCCGGTTTATATTGACGAGAGTGCGGCGCTTAGTGCATTGGAAGTTCGTGCCAGAGCCAGGCGCCTTTACCGACAGCATGATGGACTGGGTTTAATTGTTGTCGATTATCTGCAACTGATGTCGTCAAACAGTCCGGGAGAAAACCGGGCGACAGAAATTTCAGAAATTTCCCGTGCACTAAAAAGTCTGGCCAAGGAACTAAAAGTACCTGTTATAGCATTGTCACAGCTCAACCGCAGCCTGGAGCAACGTCCCAACAAGCGTCCGGTTATGTCGGATTTGCGCGAATCGGGCGCCATAGAACAGGATGCCGATGTAATCCTGTTTATCTATCGTGATGAAGTCTACAATCCGGAGACCCAAGATAAGGGCATTGCAGAAATTATTATCGGTAAACAACGTAATGGACCGATAGGAAAAGTCAATCTAACATTTTTGGGTGAGTATACGCGTTTTGAAAGCTACGCGAGGACGGAAGATTATTAAACCTAAAAACCTCAGTTGACCGTTATAAAAAGTGCAAACTTGATGAATAAAAATATAAACCTCAGGAAAATTCCTTAACCTGAATGGTGGGCAACACTATGCTATTTATAGCCCATTGTTTTTTAATTTTTGCGGTGTTGCAATTCGTTGTAATAACTTGTTATTACGCCTCATTGCGTCTTGCCAAAAATAAAAAACAAAGCACTCTAAACACCATCCAACTGAGGTTTTTAGGTTAAATTAAATATTTTTCTGAACACTGAACAATTACGTGGAAACAAGCTATTACCATGTCCGTTAAAGGTGGGTATAGGTGATTTTTATGTTTGGAGAGAGCGGCTTGGAATACATGTTTGACTGGTAACTGTGAAATCCAAGCCCGCTTTTAATTTAAGCAATCAATTCCTGTGCAAGATTTCTTAATTCGTCCTGACAATCATGGATTTTTTGTAATTCTGCTTCAGCATCTTGTTCGTTGATACCCAAGTCTTGCAGCAACGCTGATAACGTACTGGTAGCGTCATTATCAGGTTTGCCATCTTTTTGTAATAGGCGATTGGCGGCAGCAACAAGTTTTACGTATTCCGAATGTTTGCCTGTGCAATTCGGGTAATGGTGTTTTGCGGCCATCATGACAACTTCTTCCGGGAGTTTCCAGGCTTTTAACAAATAAAGTCCGAGCAGATCATGGGTTACACCAAAATGCTTTAACTCGAGCGTTCTGATGTCCTGATCAGGATTCTGGGCAGCCATATCGTTTAAAGCCGAGAATTCTTTGGGGCAGAAATGAGCGAATAGCAGATAACCGAAGTTATGAAGCAATCCACCTAAATAGGCGAGCCCGGTATTGATAAATTGTTTTTTGGCCATGTGTTTGCTCAGTTCACGAGATAACTGTGCACATTCTAATGCGTCATTCCAGAGACGAACACGTCCCAGCGGGCCATAATTAGGGATTTTAAGACACCCGGACGAGGCTACCCCTAATGTAACGTTAATTGCTGTTGTAAAGCCAAGAACCAGCGAAACGGCGTGTGTTACCGATGTAATGCGGTTACCGTACCCATATATGGCCATACGGGCATATTTCATGATAAATGCAGCCAGTGCAGGATCGTTTTCGATGATTTTGACCAATTCATCAAGGTTGGCATCCGGTTTGTTGCGCAATAATAATATTTTGCGCGCCGTTTCGGGTAATGGTGGAATGAGTTCTGTTTGCTGTAATGTTTGACGAAGGTTAGAGATTAGTTCCTGTCTCTCTATGGCGTTTAATGTTTTCACTCTAAAATCTTCTCCAATATAATTTTTGTAATAATGCTTCAGACCAGGCAAACTTCGTGCTTGGTTTATGGATATTGCTTTTTATCGTAATGATCGATGAAATCTTTAATCCTGATTTGATAAACTTTTAATTTCATGTTGTTGTATATGCAAACAAAAAAGAATTACCAAAATCTGATTTCCAAGCTCGAAGAGATTTCCCGTCTAAAAGGTATTATGGGCATCATCCAGTGGGATCAGGAAGTCACTATGCCATCGGGCGCGTCAGAAGCGCGGGCCGATCAAATAGGAGCGCTTGCCGGCGTGATTCATGAACGTATGACGGATAATGTCCTTGGAGAATGCCTGAATGAATTAAATGAGCAGCATAATGATTTCAGCGTGTTTGAGCGGTGTAACATAGTTGAAGCACGTAGAGAATACGATTTAATGACCAAGGTTCCAAAAGAGCTGGTGCAATCATTGGCGGCTTTAGGGTCGCGTGGACATGCTGTTTGGGTGCGGGCGCGAAAGGAAAATCGGTTTTCTGATTTCGCGCCGGTTATTAAAGAATTTCTCGCGTTAAAAAAGGAATGGGCTGCTTGTGCTTATCCCGATAAATCAGCTTATGACGCCAATATTGATTTGTTTGAACGTGGCGCGACATCAGTTGAAATAGCTGTTATTTTTGATCAACTGAAAGCAACGTTGATACCGTTTATCCAGGAAATAAAGCAGCAGGCTTATCAGCCTGACACTTCTATCCTGAGCGGCCATTTCCCGGTCGAAAAACAGGAAGCGTTGGCGCGAAAAATCAGTGAAGATATTGGGTTTCAATTTGATAAAGGGCGTATGGATGTTTCTGTTCACCCGTTTTGTGGCGGCAGTCATCCGACAGATATACGCATCACGACGCGATATAATGAGAATGATTTTGTCGAGTCTTTATATGCCGTCATTCATGAGACTGGACACGCATTGTATGAACAGGGGCGCATGACTGATGCAGGCGATTTACCTGTTTCTGAATCGTTAACCATGGGTATTCACGAATCGCAATCATTATTCTGGGAGCGTATGATTGCACGAAGCAGGGAATTTTGTACGCATTATTTTGATATGATTTGTCAGACATTTCCCGGCAATTTTCAAAGGGCTACGATTGATACTTTTTATCAAGCGATCAACGCATGTGAGCCGGGCTTTATACGTGTGGAAGCTGATGAATTAACATATCCACTGCATGTCATTTTACGTTTTGAGATTGAAAAAGCATTGTTCGAGGGTGATTTGTCCGTTGATGACTTGCCTGGGGTCTGGAATGAAAAAATGAAACAATATCTCGGTATTGTTCCGCCAACGGATACATTGGGCGTTTTACAGGATTCACATTGGAGTAGCGGTGCTTTTGGATATTTTCCATCGTATACACTGGGCGCTATTTATGCCTGCCAGTTTTTTCAGGCCATGCAGGGAGCTTTGCCGGATGCAAAAAGTAATATTGCAACAGGAAATTTCGCACCGATAAAAAAATGGCTGAACGAGAATATCCATAGCCAGGGAAGACTTTATACACCTCAGGAACTGGTAATGCGGATTACGGGAGAGCAGCTTAACCCTCAACATTTAATCGATTATCTCAAAGTCAAATATAGTGAAATATACAGATTGCACGGCTAATTTATAGCATCTGAATATTTTCTGCCGTATCGGGGTGAAGAAAATATTTTGTGAAAAATAAAAAAAGTTGAAGATTTCCTTTTTTCGTTGACATAGCGTACAGACCTTTAATCCGGTGGTTTTTTTGCGTGAACTATTGTGAATACTCTTCACGAATTCTTCACATTCGCTATGATAAATTTTCTCTGCCAAAAAAATGAACAAAACACTATTTGATTTTTTAATTGGGGAGAAAGTTTAAAAATGAGTTCTGAAACAGAAAAAGAAAATCAGCCGGCATCGGGCGGCGAAAATATTGGTCCTGATGGGCAAGTAGTGCTGACGGCCGATAAGCACTTTGGTGCAGCGGCATTTCAAGCGAAATATGCGTTACGTGATACAGCTGCAGGTCTTATCACCGGTACCATGGCGATTCCACTGTCTATTGGTATTGCGATGATGTCCGATTATCCGATCAAGGTAGGTCTGGCTACCGTGGTTTTTGCCAGCTTTATCGCTTGGATAAATGCCTGGTTCAAGCCAGGTAACTATATTGGTAGTCCAGGTATTGCGGCGGGTCTGGCACCTGCGTTGGCGTTAGGTGTGGCATCCTTCGGCATGGAAAATATGGCATTCTGTATTTTCCTGACAGCGGCGATGCAAGCTGTTTGTTGGTATTACAATTGGCAAAAATACTTACTTGTAGCGGTGCCGGTTTACCTGGTTGAAGGTCTCTTGGCCGGCGTTGGTCTAAAGATTCTGTTGAAGTTTTCTGAGTTTACCTATGAATTACCAGAAGAAGCAGTAGGTGAAGAATTCTGGAATGCGGCGCGCATACAAATGGTGTTGATTTCAGCGGCGGGATTTGGTGTGTTTCTGTATTTGTTTGCCAAATTCAAGGATATACAGCCGGCGATACCTTATTTCGTCCTGATTGTTGGTGGTGTGATTCTGGCGCAAGTTATTACAGTACCCATGATTTTTGTAGAGGATATTGATTTATATTTGAGACTGCCTTTGCCAGCTCCTGATGTTACCATTACATTGATGATTTTAATGATATTGTTCTGTGCTATGCTCGCAACAATTGACGTGATCGAGCAGGTGATGAGTAATGCGGCAATTGAAAAAATTGATCCGTTGAAACGTAAATGTAACAGTAACAACAGCTTGCTGGCGATCTGGATTGCGAATATGGGTTCCAGTTTCTTTGGTGGCATGACCAACCTGGACGGCTTGGCGAAAAGTACCACCAACCGCCTTGCAGGTGCATATACCAAATTCTCCGTAATCTTTATTGGTCTGGTGGTCGGGTTCTTTTTATTCAATTCAGAATATTTGGAATTCCTGCCAAAATTTGCTTTGGCAGCGATCATGATGTTCTCGGGCTATAAAATGATTGCTGGCCTGGTGCATGTGACGCATTATGGTCCGTATGCTTTGATGTTGGCGGTGTTGTGTGGTCTGCTGGTTTTCGAACTGGGGATTTTTGAAGGATTAGTGATAGCAATGGTTCTGCATGCAATTATTCATTACATGGTTTACACTAAGCACGATCAAATGCCAGGAAGAGATGTTGTTAGACGCTATTTTGAGAATCTGAAACGGGATAGTAGCAACTTGCAATAACATCTTGAGTAATTAATTTGTAATGATAAAGGGGTGGGTTTGTACGAAGATAAACAAGCCTGCCCTTTTGAATAGACAAGTAACGTGATTTAAAGGACTTCAAAATGTATAAAAAAGTGATGGTGGCTACAGACGGCAGTGAGACAGCGCAAAAAGCACTGGAAGAGGCAGAAAATATTGCGAATTCCTATAATGCCAGTTTGTGTATTGTGTATTGTGTCTTAGGAGACGATGAGAAAGATATGGCTGCGGGTAAAGAAATACTGGCTAAAGCCGAGCAATCAGTCAATGCACTAAGTATTGAGACACGTTTGGTAAGCTCGAATATTGCATATGGCTTGAATGGGATCTCTGAAGCGTTGAGTGATGTAGCTAAGGAATGGCAGGCAGATCTTGTTGTTGTGGGTACGGCTAACCGTCGGGGAATGAGACGTTTTGTCGTTGGATCAGTTGCAGAACAGCTTGTAAGCCTTGTCGAATCTTCTATTCTTTTGGTGCGTCCAAAAAGTTAACGGCTGGATATTCGCTTATTTATATAGTAATTAGCTCATAAAAGAAATAAGAATAGATAGATTTTTCATGCTCTAGACTGCTGATGACCCAATGTGCCAAAAATGGGATGAAGAAGAGCTGGCTGGTGTATAAGATAGATAATGGCGGTTAGTTCCGGACATATTATGCTTTACGCTATCTTTGATAAATCATAAATCTCAATCGCATTAAAAGCAGGTCAAGATCAAATATCTGGTTTGGAGAATAACTGGATAAGGATTTTTAAGATATGCTTAAAAATCCAGAAGAACTGATGCCTCAATTTCTTAGCTGGGTAATTGCTGCTAGCATATAAGGTAAATTTGAAGAATGGGGATACTCAGTACTTTACTTCTAACACCACTGTTAGGCATTTTGGTTCTGGCTTTATTGCCAAGTGAAAACACCAGCCAGATCCGCTTTACAGCAAATATTTTTGCTGCCGTTGTTTTCCTGTTTAGTTGTTGGTTGGTTGTTGATTACAATCAACTGCATGGCGGCATACAGTACTACGAACAGTTTATTTATAATCCTAATTTCAATTCTGCATTCGCTTTGGGTGTAGACGGATTATCACTGCCAATGGTGGTGCTGGCTTCCTTGTTAACATTGATTGCTTTGCTGGCTTCATTCAGTGTCATGCATAGCATCAAAAGCTACTACGTCAGTATACTGTTGCTGGAATTTGGTATGCTGGGCGTATTTCTTTCCCAGGATTGGTCGCTGTTTTATATCTTCTGGGAATTAACCCTTATCCCGTTGTTCCTGCTGATTGCCCGTTGGGGTGGTGTACGACGCAATGTTGCGAGTATTAACTTCGTTTTGTATACCATGGGTGGTTCGATTTTTATGCTGGTTAGTCTATTTGCGATCAGCCAGTATATGCCCCCGCACAGTGGTACATTGATGTCCGCCATGAGTGAAGCAGCAGCAAGAATGCCACTCAATGAACAAATCTGGGTGTTTTTGGGATTCCTCATCGGGTTTGGTGTAAAAATGCCCATTTTTCCATTGCATGGGTGGCTGCCGCTTGCCCACGTTGAGGCGCCCAGCCCGATCAGTATTTTACTCTCAGGCATACTGCTGAAAATGGGGGGCTATGGATTGATCAGGGCTGTGGTGATGCTACCCGAAGCTGCGCACGCCATGCAATCGGTTTTGGTTTTTATCGCGTTGTTTGGCATGATTTACGGCGGCTTGTTAGCTTGGCGTCAGGCGGATCTGAAAGCCATGGTGGCTTATTCTTCCGTTAGTCATATGGGTGTCGTACTGTTGGGGATCGCGACATTGAACCTCACCGGATTGACCGGAGCCGTTTTCCAAATGACCGCACATGGTCTCGTTGCTGGTGCGATGTTCCTTTTGGTTGGCTTATTATACGAACGTACCCATACCCGTAATATTCTCGATTACAGTTCCTTGGTTCAAGTAATGCCACGTTTTGCACTGTTTATGACCATCACACTGTTTGCTGCCATGGGATTACCCGGAACAGTTGGTTTTGTTGCAGAGGTTCATGTGGCAATTGGTGGTTTTCAGCAATGGGGATATCTGATGGTATTTCTCGGTTTGAGTATTCTCATTAGTTCTGCTTACGCAATGCGGACAGCAGGTATGTTGTTTACCGGTCCGGTAAAACCACAGATGCGTGAAATTGAAGATTTGAGAATTCCTGAACTTCTGGCGGCCAGTCTTTTGGTTGCCGGCATACTGTTTTTTGGTTTGTGGCCGTCATCCTTGATTGAGCTGTCAGCTGTTACGATTGATGATTTGAATACAATCATTAGTCAACGTATTCAATAGGATTAATTATGCAAGAACATCACACTGAATTTACCGATAGTAAGTCGCAAATTCTGCATTATTTAGATCATCTGGGACATATACTGCCTGGACAGGCGACGATTCGCGAATTCGTTCATCATAACTCGATTCATGGTTTTCAGCATTTGCCATTCGAAGAAGCAATAAAAGAAGTAGAAGCTTTAACGGGTGTACATGGTTACTTGTCTGACGACAGAAACAGAGATTTATATCATAGAGGTTATATTAACGATGATGATATAAAAGCAGCTCTGGCGCACGAAACTGATCTTGAGGCAAGTAATGTTGTGTGTAACACGGGCCAATTGCGTATAACGCGCAATGATATTTACCGGATTGCATTATTAGTTGATCTCCAGGGTGTTTCGGCAAGTAATCTGAACTGGATGATGGAAGAGCTGGATGTATTGCGAAAAATCCAGACAGATGTTCCTCAAGAAATAAGAGCTGAATTGCTCCATGCGGTTAAAAGCGAAGAAGAAGCTATTTATCCACTTTGGAAACATATTATCGATGAAATGGAACTGGATGAAGAATTGCCGCATCCGGAAAACATGATCGATCTTTCGGAAGAACAAGCCAGAATATGGCTTGATAAGATTCGAGCGGCTCAATCTGGTGGTGCTGATTTAATGGTGCATCAGAAAACGATATTAGAAGCCGAGGAAAAGTTGAATAATATGCTTGATCAAATCGGTGTGCGATTTACTATGCGTGATTTTGTCAAAGCATTGACAGGAATAGATATTCTGTTTTCGGTCAGAATTCAATTGATACGTATTTGCGGCTCAGCATTGGATGAAGGAATCTCTGCCTGGCGTTTGCCTGAATGTGCAGAGCTAGGGCTGTACGCAGCTTGGAAAAAAGCTGTGATCTATGATGCAAATCCTTTTTTGCATGACTTGCCTGATTGGCAGCGTGTGATTGCCGAGGCTCCGGAAGACCCGGTTGAATGCATTATCATGCAACTGAATTACATGGAAATACCTGAAGACAAGTGGGAAGGTTACTTGCGTCTGGTTGCTTTAGAGCTGCCGGGGTGGTCGGGTATGATTAACTGGCGACAAACAAATCCGCAATATATCTCGGATAGTGGACCTACCCAGGTTCATTTGGCGGATTATCTGGCTATTCGTTTGGTGCTTGACAGGCTGTGGTTATCGCAAGCCTGCGAGGAAAGTTGGCGGATTGATGCAAAACTGGGTACGTTTAAATATTACTTTCACAAAAATTTGTCTGAATTCATGGTGCGTGAAACCCTTTATAAGGGCGAATTACCAGAATATTTGACGCATCTCGTAAAAGATTTGTTGTTGCGTTCAGGCTCGGAACGTTACGATCAATCCGAATGGCAAGATCTTGCCGATTTGGTCTGGACATGGCAATTTAGTCCGATGGCTGAAAACCGGATTGTTCATAATACTTTCAACAGTGGCTGGCGTCTTTTCAGGTTATGTCAGCATTTGGGTATTAATACAAGCAAGATCAATCATTTCCGTAAAAGAGATTTTCTGGAGATGTTGCAGGTGCTTGACGATTTTACGCCGGACAAGCGTGGCAGGGTATGGCTGTATGCCTACGAATACCACTATAGAGAAAATTTTTATCATGCTATACGTGCCAATTACAAGCGCGGGCGGTGGGCAAAACGTGAAACCAGGCCTCAAGCACAAGTGATGACGTGCATGGATGACCGTGAAGAAAGCTTGCGCCGTCATTTGGAAGAAATTAATCCAAATATTGAGACACTTGGCGCAGCCGGTTTTTTTGGCATTCCGATGAATTATATGGGCATTGATGATGTTAAAAGAAAGAAACAGTGTCCGCTACCGGTAACACCAACGAATGAAGTTAAGGAAGTTCCACGCGAAGGAGCAGATCAGCTGGTCAATGAGCATAATTTTGGGGTGCGTGTCTACAAAAAAATAGCCTATGTTTTGAATCAGATGCTGCGGCGAAGTCTTATCATTTCGCATGCCGTAATTGATGCACTGGCGCCTATTCTTTTCTTCGGACTGCTTGGAAAGGTATTCATGCCAAAAACGGTTTTGGCGATTAATACATCTTTGAAAAAGAGTATCGAGAAACAAGTGCCGACTCGCTTGGATTTTCAAGCGGCGCCATCTGATGTCGCGGCGACACCCGAAAACCCAAGAGCTGGATTTACCGATATCGAGCAGGCTGACAAAATTGCTGTGTTTCTGCGTACAACAGGTTTGTCCTATAGCTTTGCGCCCATTGTTTGCTTGTTTGGCCATGGTTCGACCAACCAAAACAATCCACATGGATTCGCCTATAACTGTGGTGCGTGTAGCGGTAAACGCGGCGGGCCGAACGCACGCTTATTTTCTGCCATGATTAATCGGCCTGTCATCAGACAGTTACTGGCAGAACGTGATATCCATATTCCGGCGGATACATGGTTTGTTGGTGCGGAGCATGATACCTGTAGCGATGAATACTTCTGGTTTGATCTTGAAGACATTCCCGAGCATGCATTGCCAGCTTTCGAATCAGTGAGGGCAGATCTTGAAAAAGCCAGTAAAGCGTCTGCGCATGAGCGTTGCCGCAGGTTTGTTTCTGCAGGAGATCCAAAGACACCCGAGGAGGGTAAGGATCATGTCAATTTGCGGTCTAATGATTTCTCTCAAGCCTTTCCGGAATTTAACCATGCAACGATTGCCGGAGCGGTAATCGGCCGGCGTTCAGTGTCACAAGGCACCTTTCTGGATAGGCGTGTTTTCCTGATTTCATATGATGCAACTCAGGACTTGGATGGTAAGTTGCTGGAAAACCTACTGTTAGCGGTAGGGCCTGTGGGCTCGGGTATTAACCTGGAATATTATTTCTCTACCGTCAATAATGATTACTTCGGATCAGGAACTAAAGTTACGCATAACATAACGGGTATGTTTGGTGTCATGGAAGGTGCGAATAGTGACTTGCGTACCGGTCTCACTAAACAAATGGTTGAAATTCATGAACCTGTTCGATTGCAGGTTTTGATTGAAGCTAAAAACGAAGTTATCGGCCAGATTTACGAACGTCAAGCTATTATCCGAGAACTGGTTGGTGGTGGTTGGATTTTACTGGGCACAATTGATCCGGATACCGGAGAGATGTATGTGTTTGAAAGGGGTGTCGGTTTTGTGCCTTGGGATCCGGAAAAGAGAGATGTTCCGGTTTTTGAGAATTCATTATCGTATTATCAGGAAAAACATAATCCTTTACCACAAATCCTGATTAGACAACCCGACGAGGTGGAGGCGTAAAAAATGGATTTTCTGGTTATATTTATTCCTTTATTACCTATTTTTAGTGCTGTTATTATCGGCATGGGTTTTTTATCGAATGTACACGTTAACGATGAACGTGAACATAAAACGTCTGTGATCGCCAGGGGATCAATCATGTTGATGTGCTTATTGGCTTTAGCATTATTGGTCAGTGATTTGCTGGGGAAAAATAGCGGGTTCTACTCGGTGGGTCAATGGTTGAACAGCGACAAACTAAATATTGAGTTAAATTTTATAACGAGTGGATTCAGTGTCATATTAGCGGCGCTCTTTTCAATAATCCTCGTGATCGTTACCCAGTTTTCAACTTTTTACTTACATAAAGAACCAGGATTTATACGTTATCTATTTATATTCAGCCTCTTTTCTGCGGGAATGATGCTGATTGCATTATCGGGTAACGCCGTTTTAACATTCATTGGTTGGGAATTGGCCGGGTTGTGTTCATATTTCCTCATATCGTTTGCTTATAACCGCCCCGTTGCAACGATTAATGCGACTCGGGTTTTTGTTACGAACCGTGTCGGGGATGCGAGTTTCATTTTGGGTATTTCGTTAATGTTTGTATACCTGGGAACAACCAGCTGGACAGAACTCAATGCCAATATTGAAATACTTTCCTTACCTGCAGTGACAATGATTGCATTGTGCTTTGCGGTTGCGGCGTTTGCTAAATCTGCCCAATTGCCTTTTTCACCATGGCTAGCACGAGCGATGGAGGGACCAACGCCTTCAAGCGCGGTTTTCTATGGATCGGTAATGATTCATTCTGGTGTATTTCTGGTAATTCTATTGCAATCCGTTTTTGAGCAAGCGCCATTTGCCATGGCATTACTCTTAGTTGTCGGGTTTCTAACGGCTTTATATAGCTTTATTGTCGGGTTAACTCAAACAGACGTTAAAAGTTCTATTTCCTTTGCAATCACTGGGCAAATTGGTTTGATGTTCATCGAATGTGGCCTGGGGCTCTGGGAACTTGCTAGCGTGCATCTTTGCGCACATGTCATTGTAAGAGGTTACCAGGTCTTGTCTTCTCCATCCCTGGTATTTAACGGAAACGACAATCCAATGATTCCGGTATCACCCAAAGTAAGAAGGATGCGCTGGCTTTATAATTCTTCTTTACAGCGTTTTTGGTTGGATCCCATTACCGAAAGGGCTCTGGTAAGACCGATCAGGGGGCTTGGCAAAGATCTCGATTATTTTGACAGCGCCGTGATTAATCGTGTAATGGGTTCACCAACAATGTCAGTGAGTACTTTATCTTCATTGGTGCAATTGGAGAAAAAAGATCATGAAACAAAATTGCCTTACGCTGCAAATGATTTTGGTCGTGGAAACGGCTTTGCAGGAAAAATATTTGAGTGGACTGCAAGATTAATGAGTTGGTTTGAGGAGCGTCTGGTATTAAAAGGTATTGGTATGGATATGATCGATATTGGGCGCGTGCTGGGACAAAGTGCAATTACATTTGAAAAATTGATACTTAAGCCACGTTACCTCGTTTTATTTGTTTTTATCATGTTGCTGATAGCAGCTTCAGTATGAGGATTTGATGGAAACTACTAATTTTATCATGTGGATGGAACAGGCAGCTGTTCCGCTGTTGTCATCAATGACATTGGTGCCATTGATTTCAATGGCGCTAGTATTATTGGTATCTTCGCCAACAGCAGCATTAAGAATAGGTTTTGTAGGCACAGCGCTCACCGTGGCGATGAGCATTTACATGCTGACTATTTTCGATAAAGATTATCCTGGTATACAGCTTTATGAACATTACCAGAACTTTGTATTTACCTATAGTGTAGGTGTGGATGGTGCAAATATTCTGTTTATACCGCTAACTGCGATACTGACACTTTTAGCGCTTATTTACACATTGACGACCAGACGTTCGGCTGATCGTATACAAATTGCCTGCCTGTTGGGTTATGAGGCAATTCTGATCGGCGCATTCTCGGCAATGAATGCAATGCAGTTCTGGATCTGGTGCGTTCTGGAATTGCTGCCACTGGTTCTCATCACCTATCGAACCGGATCGGGGCAAAACAAACGCTGGGTAGTGGCATTGCTGATGCAGCACTGGGGAAGTGGTCTGTTAATGGTATTTGCAGGCTTTATGCTGCTTGCTTTCAGTATTATGGGCGCAGGCGATTCATTGTCGTTTGACTGGATTTTGCTGTCGCAGAATGAAAAACACCTCGAATACGGCACATTGATCTTTTTCCTGCTGTTATTTGGTTTTGCCATACGCATGCCATTGTTCCCATTCCATGGCTGGTTGCCGGTTCTGGCCGAACAAGGATCGGTTGCCAGTGTTGGAATATTCCTGGTTGGCTTAAAACTCGGTGTGTATGCTGCGATTCGTTACATCCTGCCGACTGTACCTGAAATTGCAGAAGAATGGACATGGTTTGTCTTGACGCTGGGCCTGATTGGAATCTTTTATGGCGCCTTGCTGGCGCTGATGCAGATTAACGTACGCCGACTACTTGCATTCGCGGTAATCAGTCATACCGGCATGCTGGTAATCGGTATCTTTGATTTCAACAAATATGGTATGGAAGGCACCATCCTGCTCTCCATTGCCTATGGTCTGGCTACTGCCGGAATGCTTTTCAGTATCGGGATGATCTATAAAAGAACGCACACATCGTATATTTCCCGTTTGGGTGGAATGTATGATGTCAGCGCTGCGATAGCGATTCTGTTTGTGATCTCGGCTCTAAGCACCATGGTCATGCCAGGTACACCCGGGTTTGATGGAGCACACTTGTTAATTGAAGGCACCATTAAAGGCCATGGATGGCTTGTTTCTATCGCTATTCTGATCGGAAACGTATTGGCTGCTGCTTTATTGTTGCGTGCTTTCCAACAGGTATTTATCGCAGCTTCAAAGCGTCATCATGGACCTTTTGTATTTAAAAGGCATGCCAGTACAGAGCCATCACCCAGGAATGAACGCATTATCGCAACGGTCATTTGTTCATTATTAATCGGTATCGGCTTTCATACGTCGCCATGGGTAGACATGATAGATCAGAACGTTGAACATCGAAGGGAGTTGCATAAGATTGATTATGGTTCACATTATACTGATACAGAATCAATGCATTTAGATACGAAGGATTATGAAAAATGAATCAAGCTGAATTTCCTCTGTTAAGTTTAATCATTTTGCTGCCGCTCGTTGGAGCAGTAGCGACCGGTTTGATTCGAGATAAAGATCTTGCAAAATCAGTTTCATTGGGAATGGCATGTCTGGTATTCCTGTTGACCATATTGATGTTGCTGGTTTTTGATAGTGAGAAAAGTGATTTTCAACTGGTTGAACAATACTCCTGGATTCCTTCGATCAATGTCGAATATTTTGTTGGTGTTGATGGTATATCCGTTTTATTTCTGCCTTTGACAGCTTTGTTGACAATTGTTGGTATTCTGGCATCGTGGAATTCAACGCAACATAGTCACCGCTTTCATTTCGCATTGATGCTTGCACTTGAAGGTGTAACGATGGGTGTATTCTGCGCCCTCGATATGGTGCTGTTTTTATTGTTCTGGGAATTGACGCTACCACCATTCTTCTTCTTGATCGGATTGTGGGGTATTGGTTCACAACGGCGTGGCGCTGCCATGAAATATACACTGTTTATGTTATTTGGCGGTGTACCATTGCTACTGGCGATTATCCTGCTGGCCACTAATCATGCATCGCAAACGGGGGGCGTTATTCCTTATGACTTGGCATTTAGTCTACCGGTCTTGTTGGATACGCACTTGCCTAATGAATTGCAATCCATTGTATTTCTTCTGTTGTTACTCGGTTTTGCAGTTAAAGCGCCACTTGTTCCACTACATACCTGGATGCCGACAGTATCCATGGAGGGACCAACACATGTTGTAGCTTTACTGGTTGGATTAAAGCTTGGCGTTTATGGTATTTTACGATTTACTATTCCATTGGCTCCTATTGCAGCCATTGAGTTCAGCTGGATATTAAGTGCTATAGGTGTCATTACGCTGATCTATGGTGCGTTAATTGCCTTGCAGCAGACAAACTTGAGGCGTCTGCTCGCATTTGCAAGTGTAAGCCATGTGGGTATGGTCATCATTGCTATAGCGTCTTTGAATATCCAGGGACTTCAAGGCGCCATCTTCCAATTGTTGAATTTCACACTGATAGCCAGTGCATTAATGTTGATCGCCGGTTTTATACAACATCGTTTGGGAAGCACTGACGCAATTCATTTGGGGGGTATAGCCAAGGTGATGCCCCGATTAACCTGTTTTTACTTTCTTTTCGCATTGGCAAGTATCGGTATACCCGGAACAAGCGGTTTTCCAGCAGAATTGCTCATGATAATCGGCGCATTGACATCACATACGAGCTTGGGTATTGCAGCTTTAGCAGGCGCTATTTTGGGCGCCGGGTATATGCTCTCTTATACACGCCGGGCATTTCTTGGCCCAATCAGTAATAATGACATAGCCCAAGCGCAGGATTTGCGTTCACGTGAATTCTGGTTGTTATTTATACCCGCATTTCTGGTTTTGATATTTGGATTCTTTCCGGATCTCATACTGAGTGTTAATCAGCCAGCTTCAGAAGCATGGTTGTCTCGATTACGCGATATATTTTATGAATACCGGCTTGCGAGTTTAGAATAAGAATAATTTTGGGAAAAATATTTGAGGTTAAGCTGCTACTTTTATGCCCGGTACTGCGCATGGTATAGATTATCTGCTTGACTTGAATGCAAAACATGCAAAAGCATTCAAAGATTTAGCAACTGAGCGCCGTCGTTACAGGGGGGAACATCCGACCGAAATTGCGGCGCTCAAGTGCATGGATGGCAGGTTGCATTTGCCTGTTATGACGCAAACCGCGCTGGGTATTATTCAACCATTCCGTAATTTAGGCGGCAAATTCGATTTAGGATGGCCGTTCTTTCAAAATATCATTGATCAGTGGGTGCAATACGCTATCAGCCGAGGCAGGCACTGTCTTGTTTTTGTAACCTATCATTACGCCCGTGGTGACGTGCATCGTGGTTGCCGCGGTTTCAACTATGATGAAAAAGCGGCAAAAGATGCCGCAGTCAAACTCAAAAATCAGTTTATCAGTGTATACGGGAAGGGGGGAGTAGTTCCTGTCGTTTGCGGTATTGAAACTGACCTGGATGCTTTGGTACTACATGGTGAAGATGATGACACAGTTATCGACCTGGCGAATATAAAACATTCATCTCAGATAGAACTCGAAGAATTGTTATATTCTTTGTATCCAACAATGCCTAATCGCATTGTCAATGACATGATGCCGCTGGTACGGGGCAATATCAGGCATATAGCCGAAATTCGTGCGACTAACAGACCGGCTGCCGATGCAGAACATAAGGAATGGGTTTTAGGCGTGGGCCGGGGATTTGACTGGCTGCATGCGATTAATACCGCTTTCATAGTCGGGCCATTTGATCCAAACTTATCTGTTACAATAGAAACGGCAGCCAAGCTTCTCAAAGGAAATATTGATGAAGGCAGAGTTGATCCCAAAGGCGTCGTTTTATTAACATCGGCCGTCTATCGCGACGAAGCTGGCCCTGAATATTTACTGGCAAAAGAGAAAGGATTATTCCTGAGTAATTTTGCGCTAAATATTATCAAAGAAAAAGTTCCTGATCTCTATCCACATTTGCAGATTTTAACGGGTTGTACAGATATGGACACCCGGAAGTTTGAAGTTATTGAGCGTGTGGAAGCTTCAACTGTTTAAAAGCAAGCTCTAGTTTTTCTTGCTTCACGTGGAAATACCGTGAACGAAATATTGTCACGCTTGAAATGATAGTGGATGAAACCAGGTTGAATTTAAATCCATCAGCATTTCGATTAAAGCAGCGCATCGAATGATCAAGTAAAATGAAGGCTGGTAATCTTATGACATGAAGAATCCTTCATCATGCTTGATCCCATCATCAGTGCAAAAGAAAAACTGGATGACCCGCTCATGCTGGAATGGGCGTTGCGTTATTATAACGACTTGCCCGAAAACAGTATTGCAGAAAAGGGGCGCGTCGCGTCGCGTCCACATGGTTTCATGATCTTTTTATTGCCCAACTGCTCGAACGAAATGAAACCGAAACGTTATCCCATCTGTTTAACACATATCCTTAGTTGGACGTGCCCGAGCGTTCGATTTTTAGGTCAGATGGCAAGGCGTGAAGAAGCGCATGGCCGTCCCATGCAACGATGAGCAACACAGCCAGACGATCAAAAAACCATTTAATCGGGTGCCTAGTACATCAACCATGTTATTTTGACGGATGAGAATATACTCCAAAATATGCACGATTATAGTGATAGCATATCTTTATCCGTCATTTTAAGGTAGATGATGTACTAGTCCTGATTTAGCATTCAGCATTTCAGACGCTAAAAAAACTCTGAATGATTAAGAAAAATCAAAAACAAACATCAAGAATGAGAAGCATGCCATGATCACCGGCGAAATCAGAAACAAAGTCGACCAGCTCTGGAATACTTTCTGGTCAGGCGGGGTATCCAATCCGCTATCGGTGATCGAACAAATCACCTATCTGCTATTCGCCAAGCGTCTGGATGATTTGCATACCGCAAAAGAAGCCCAGGCCAAACTGTTGGGCGGGAAGGTTGAAAATCCCGTTTTTGAGCCGGGTCAGGACCATTTGCGCTGGTCGCGCTTTAAGGATTTTGAGCCGGAGCGCAAGTTTAGTGTGTTCAAGGATGAAGTCTTTCCTTTTATCAAATCGCTCAATGGCCGGGCGGGGAGTGCTTACACCCGCTTCATGCAGGATGCGGTGTTCATTATTCCCAATCCCGCATTGCTGGATAAAGTCGTCAATATGATCGACGCCATCCCGATGGAAGACCGGGATACCAAGGGCGATCTGTACGAATACATGCTGTCCAAGATCGCCACGGCGGGGCAAAACGGCCAGTTTCGCACGCCCCGGCATATCATCAAAATGATGGTCGCGCTGACCGCACCTACGCCCAAGGACATTATTTGCGATCCGGCGTGTGGCACCTGCGGCTATCTGGTGGCCGCCGCCGAGTACCTGGAGCATCATCACCCCGATATGTTACGGGATAAAGCACTGAGCGAGCATTTTCATCACCACATGTTTTACGGGTCGGATTTTGATTCGTCGATGCTGCGCATCGGCGCAATGAACATGACGCTGCACGGCATTGACAACCCGTCGATTGAAAACCGGGACAGTTTGAGCGAAGACCATGCCGGTCACCGCAACGCGTATACGTTGATCCTGGCCAATCCACCGTTTAAAGGTTCGCTCGATTACGACGGCACCGCCAAAGACTTGCTGCAAGTCTGCAAAACCAAGAAAACCGAACTGCTGTTCATCAGCCTGTTCCTGAAACAGCTCAAACCCGGTGGCCGTTGCGCCTGTATCGTGCCCGATGGCGTGTTGTTCGGCTCCAGCAAAGCGCACCAGGAACTGCGCAAAACCCTGGTGGAAGAGCAAAAACTGGACGCCATCATCTCCATGCCCTCCGGCGTGTTCAAACCGTATGCCGGGGTATCGACAGCGGTGCTGGTTTTCACCCGCACCGATTCCGGTGGCGCCGATAAAGTGTGGTTCTATGACATGCAAGCCGATGGCTTCAGTCTGGACGACAAGCGCGAACCGGTTGCCGCCAATGACATCCCCGATATTATCGAACAATACCATCACTACAAAACCCTCTCCCTCGAGGGAGAGGGCAAGGGTGAGGGTGAAGGTGTGAGCAATCTGTTTGCCGACAAAAAAGCCAAAGCCTTTACCGTCGATAAAGCCGATATCGCCGCCAATAAGTACGACCTGTCGATCAATCGCTACAAGGAAACCGAATGCCAGGAAGTGGAATACGATCCGCCGCAGGTCATTCTGGATCAATTGGAAGCGTTGGAGGCCGAAATTCAACAGGATTTGAAGGCATTGAGGGCATTATTGTAATGACTGTTCTCGGTGATTTGATTAATGTGGTTTCAGGTTTTGCTTTTAAGTCATCTCTATTTACTGAAGAAGGTGACTTACCACTTATTCGTATACGTGATGTGAAACGTGGATTTTCTGAGACATATTATGCTGGAGAGTATTCAGATGAATATTTAATCGATAATGGAGATTTGCTCGTAGGAATGGACGGTGAGTTCAACGCCAAACGATGGAGCGGCGGGAGAGCCTTATTGAATCAGCGAGTATGCAAAATTGTTGCGACATCGTCAGAGCTTGATGAACAGTATCTTTATTATTTTCTTCCCAAACAGTTGAAGCTGATAGAAGATGCAACTCCATCTGTGACAGTAAAACATTTGTCAGTTAAAACAATCAAGAATATAGAAATCCCCCTCCCCCCCCTGGAAGAACAAAAACGCATCGCCGCGATACTGGACAAGGCCGATGCCATCCGCCGCAAACGCCAGCAAGCCATCGACCTCACCGACCAACTCCTCCGGTCTGTCTTTCTGGACATGTTTGGTGATCCCAAAGTTGATTGGGAGACAGTATCCTTTATTGAGGTAGCCAAACCCGAAAAAAATACTTTTGTGAATGGCCCATTTGGCAGCAATTTGCTTACTTCAGAACTTAAAGATGAGGGTGTGCCCGTTTTATATATACAAGACATCCGAAGTGGACGTTACAACCGGCGTAGTAATAAACATGTAACTGAATTAAAAGCTAAGGAGTTATCTAGCTGCAATGTTTTTCCTGGTGATGTGTTAATAGCAAAAGTAGGTGATCCACCAGGTGCTGCGGCTGTTTATCCAAAAGACGAACCTAATGCAATAATTACTCAAGATGTCGTACGCATTCGACCCGATTTGAAAAGAGTTACGCCCGAATTTGTCGCAGGGTTTCTTAATTCAAGCATAGGTGAACGTTGGTTGGCGCCAATAATCGTTGAAGCGACGCGTTCAAGATTTGGATTAGGTGGGATCAAAAAAAAGACTTTTGTTATGCCCCCTACATCACTTCAGCATAAATATAGTGAAATACATAAGCAGATTGAATCGGAAAGAAGAAGAATGTTATTAGGTTTAAAAAATTCACAAAATCTTTTTAACTCAATGGCGAAAAATGTTTTTAAAGGCCAACTAAACAAACCAACCAAGACCGCATAAAACGAGACCCCATGAATGACAGACAACAACCCAAGCAACTTTAACTTCCTAACCGAACACTGGGCCTTCCTGATGGACGATGCCCGGCAGGTGGAACGTTATGCGTTGCGTGATCCGCGTGCGGCTGCCATCTATGTGCACCGTACTTTCAAAGTATCTTTTTTCAATTGTTTAGCAGAGAGAAATCTATGCCGACTTGCTGGATAATTGCGGGACCCAATGGGGCAGGCAAAACGACTTTTGCTTTGGAATTTTTACCCAGGATCGCAGATTGCAATGAATATATTAATGCTGATTTGATTGCTGCGGGATTGTCTCCTTTGATGCCTGAGCGTGAAATAATGGCAGCGAGTCGGATTTATTTGGTTGAATTGTCGGCACACATTAGCAAGCGAGTCAATTTTGCATTTGAAACCACGTTATCGGGTCTTTCGTATTTGCGTTTAGTGAAACGTTTGAAGGCAGAAGGCTGGAATGTTGAACTGATTTATCTGGCATTGCCAAGCGTCGAAATGTCTAAACAGCGGGTCGCCGAACGGGTCGCACATGGTGGGCACAATATTTCCTTGCAGGATATTGAGCGGCGTTTCCCGCGTAGTTTGTACAATCTGATACACCTATTCAGTCCAGTAGTGGATCACTGTCTGTGTTTTATGAATCATGGTGAGTACCCTGAGCTGGTATTTGAGCAACAAGGTTCGAAACGGGAGCTGATACACTCGGCATATTATGAAATATTAATCAATGAATCACACAAATGAAAAATGAATACAGATAAAAAACCTGTTCCATCGGAGAAAGCCCGGATTGTATTGCAGGCATTAAGAATGGCGGTTAACAACGCGCTGGATAAAAAACGCAGACTGAATCAGTATGCTGTCATCTGGGATGGTGAGAAACCCGTGCAAATAACCGGCAATGCGAATGAAGATAAAAGCCGTTAACGCATTTCATCAATGAATACTTATCGTTGTGCAGTCCAATTTTAACTTCCTTACCGAGCACTGGACCTTCCTGCTGGACGATGCCCGGCAGGTAGAAAGTTATGCGTTGCGTGATCCGCGTGCGGCTGCCATTTATGCGCGTCGCACGCTGGAGTTGTCGCTGAAGTGGTTGTTTGCCAATGATACCGCGTTAAAGCAACCCTATGAAAAAAGCCTGGCGGCGATGATTCATGAACCGACGTTTGCTGGCAATATCCGGCAGGGATTGTTTCACGATATCAAGTTTATCCACCGCCTGGGCAATCTGGCGGTGCATGGCGATCAAACCATCTCGTCACAGGAAAGCCTGAAGGCGACGATTGCGCTGCATAGTTTTCTGGGCTGGTTGTCGCGGGTTTATACCCGTGAGAGTATCAAGCCGCAGGCATTTCAGGTTGAATGGGTGCCAGAACTCAGAACTGAAACACCGATCCTGACAACGCAGCAACTGGACGAACTGCAAGCCGCGCTAAAAGCACGCGACGAGGCGGCAGCACGGGCGCAGGAAAAACTCATCCGGACGCAAGCGCAACTGGCCGCAATGCAGGAACAATTGGCGCAGTTGCAGCAAGTTAAGAGAGCCAACCAGAAAACCATTGGCAGCCAGGAATACACCGAGGCGCAAACCCGCGAGCTGATTATCGATGTGATGCTGCGTGAAGCCGGGTGGGACCCCAAGGTCGAGGATTCCGAGGAATATGAAGTTGCCAACT
>JAGRFM010000220.1 GCA_020446045.1 Nitrosomonas sp. | reverse complement strand
TGATTTGTAATCAGAAGGTCCCGAGTTCGATTCTTGGTGTCGGCACCATTCTTACCTTTCAATCATTAATTTTGTACTAGAAGTGAGAGTGATGGTGCTTTTGGGGAAGTTCGACAACCTTGTTTTTTCAATATTGCGGCTCGGTAGGATGCGTTAACCGTAGGATAATGCACCTGAAACTGTGTTGGAATTGTTGTCTATTGGTTACTTATACCCTGTGAGATTGGTTTGTAACTTTTGTTTTTCCAATCAATTGTTGAAAATGTTCGGCGACAAGTTTTGCTTTGCTGTGAGAATCCAGATGTTCGGCAAGTACAGTCTTTCCTTGTTCAGTCTGGGCGATGACATCGTACTGGATTTGATGTGTGCTGCCATTTCGGGTCGATGTGCTTGATTTGTGTTCGATGATATCAGTGATGGTGTTATAAGCCAGTGTCGTTTGTTTGACGGATAATCCAAGGAATCTGCGTATAGTGTGGATATTGCGGCCATCGAATCGGACCCGCAACGTGTTAAAAAGTGCGTAGACCATGGCGAGCATAATGCCGCCACCGATCAGGCTGAAAATGCTCGACATAAAGTACAGCATGGTGCCTTCCCGGGCTGCTTCGGCCCATAAAAACATGCCGATTCCGGCAAAAAAACCGCCAAAAACAAGACCCATCAAATGTGTGAGTGGCTGGCGCAGCATTGGGTAGTACAGTTCTAAAGTCGATCCCGACGATTTGACTATGGGTAACAGCGATGTTGCCGATATCTGGGCGGTACCGGTGGGGCGGAACGATGGAGAATCTACTGTAATGGTTGATTTTCTCTCAGGTACTTTGAAAACGGGAATTTCGAATGAACGGGATAAATCAGAACCGGGTAATTCGGATTTTATATTCAAACGCCATAGATAATAGCTGTCGCTGTGATTTTCGCTTTGAGGAAGATCTTCAGGTACGGTGAATTTGAATTGTAAACGGTTTCGGTTGGAACGGCAGCGAATGATTTTGGCGTAGCCACTGTCCTGCCATTTTACCGATTCGTGCCGCGAACGGTTTTTTCCGCTGCCGGAAATATAACTGTGAATGCAGCTTAACGTCACTTCACAGCGCATTGCGGGGTCATATGCTAAATTGACGAGAATTTCGCCGCCGACGTCGCCACCAATAATGCCGGGAAAAGGATCCATGCTGAGCGGGGTTATGCCGAAACGCCACCAGGCTAGTGTTGATTTAATCGCAAAAGCAAGTAGTACCAAGCCGATCAAAGGAAACACGAGCGCAATTGCAGCCAATATCCCTTCTTTCTGGTAGATGGTGTCAATGTTAAAGGCGAGGGGCATGCTGACCAGGTTCCAGAAGAATGTAAACCCCCACATGGCATAGGTGCTTGATTTTGCGTTGGAACGAATGATGTTGTCTGCCCATTCCGTTTTTTCCAGCCACAGTTTGCCTTGTATTTTAGGTCCGGTATTTATTTTCTTGCCACGCAACCCAAGGTAAAGAGCCGTTGCGCCAAAACCACCGAAGGCAGCAAAAAAGATTAACTCAAAGCCGATCATTTCCCAACGCTGTTCACGGATTAGTACCGAGTCGGCTGGGTCGGCTGGGTTGTAATAAACCATTACCGGTTGTTTATTGGAAAAATGCGATTCCAACATATGTCCGGTAGTTTCCTGAAAATCGCCGATGTTATCGCCGCTGGTATGAATGGCAACACGATCATTTTCATAGGAACGTCCGGCAACGCGATATTGGTAGCGTGCTTTTGCAGTATATGTGGTTGAGTTGTCGGAGTAATGACTGTCTAAGCTCGTGCTGATCAGGTAGCCCTGTGTGCCGGGCCAGGATTGCATGCGATAGCCATCATAGAGTGCGGGCAAAACGAAAGCAAATAGGAATCCCATGCCAACACTAAAAAAAATCAAACCAAAAATTGCTATTCCCCAGCTGCGATCCCGTTTTGTTTGCATTTTCTGCTCCATTTAAAAAAGCGGCAGAAATTTTGCCGCGAATACTGTCTTAAAAAAACGGAAGTCGGCGGAGTTTCCTTAGGGGGTGTCGTCATGTGTTATGTGCATTTATGCGTGTACAGATTTTTGATGAATGTTTGTGAAAAGTGCGCAGGGCATAGCCTTAGCTATGTCCAAGTACCTTGAACAAGCAGGCACAAAAATATGCCACACCCTTCGGGTTTGCTTTTCGAACAAAATTATCGTCGTTTTTTTACCTTGAATATGCTTTAGCATGTCCCGCGGCCCAAAAACTTGATTCTTTTGCCCGAAAAACAAATAGAACTGTACATAACGCATGACGCCCCCCTAATGCTAATGTCAAAAAGATACAATAGTTTTTGGCACGGGACCTTGTTCTATGTTAAATTTATGTGGGATAAATCTTTAAATATAGTAGGGGGTAGAGTTTGAAACTGCTAAATCTAATATTTATCGGCATAATCAGTGGGGGTTTCCATATCGTTCAAGTCTCAGCCCAAGTTCCAGTTGAAGCCAATGAGACGCCGATTGAGTTTTTCCAAAAAATAGTTAATTTGGCGCGCAATTTTGATAATTCCGCGATACAGTATTATTCAGACGATGCCAAGATTCATGCGTATCGCAGATACCCACATGGACTGGAACGAAGTATGGAATTTACGGGAACACAATGGAAGCAAGTGATGGAGCTGGTTATGCCTGTAGCTAAGACCAGAAATGATCGAAGCAGCTATAGCGATGTGCGTGTTGTTAAATCCGGGGAAAACTACAAAATAAAAGCAACTCGCTATTCAGAGTTAAAGTGTTATACCGATACGGGTTACTATCTGGTTATTGAGCCTGATGGAAATGGAAGCTTTCGTGTTATAGAACAATATATGGAAACTCAACCACAATCGGATTGCTGACAAAAAACGAAGGGTAGTTTCAGGGTGATTTGAATTTTTTTAAGCTGATAATTTTTTCAGCATTGTCTTGGGTGGTTGCGTGCATTAATTTTTGGGGTTCTTCCAGAGCGGTTAGCAATCCTTTCTCACCATAGACGCTGTTCCACATTTTTTGTGAAATTTGTATACATGCGGCTAAAGGATTGCCAGCCTGACGACGGATTTGATCAATTTGCCATTGTTGCTTCTCCAACCGTTGTCTGATGTGATCGGGAGCTTGGTCGAATAAATCATTGATTAATTGCTGACGCATTTCTTCAAATCGTTCCGGATCTGTTTTAGCTATTTCTGCCCATGCCTCGAAATCAAAACACCAATCGTTCTCTGGTTGTCGAAAATCATTCATTTTGTATAATTTTTGTATTCCAAAGACGGATCATGCATTAAACTTTATTGAATCACAAGTGTATGAATACATCACCGTAAAAAATAGTGGTTTCAAATTACAGCTTTAGTAGGATTTAATCGGCTATTCGACTGGTAACTTAACCCTGTTACCTTCAACTAAATATTTGCGAGCACAGCGCTCACAAGACAGAGTGGAGTTGCTCCGTATTCCATCGTAGGACTATAAGGGATAGTAAAAAAAGATAAAATAAAAGCATTTGTTAGCATCAATACAATCTTAAGACATCGTTGAAAATTCCTATTTGTGAGTATGCTTTGAGCGGATTGTCTGTTTACTCCGTTCCGTTACAATACATTGTTGCTTGGAAAGAATATTTCCTGACATATCAATCATATACTGTGTCGATACTTTTTGTTCCCTGTCTTGCCTTATTTAAAGCTTTGAATCTTATTAGGCGTCCTAAAACAACTCGATAGCGGATTCAATTTTTCGAATTTCGAGTAATCCTGATCTTATTAATTCAAAATAACTGCAAACTTGATTGCGCCCATTTTCCTTTGCATAATACAGAGCTTTGTCGGCATACTCGAGTAAAGTCGCGGTATGCGATTGTTTTTCAGCTTTTACAACACCAATGCTGACTGTCACTTTTCCAACCTGAGGGAAACGCATTGATTCAATCTGCTGTCTAAATTGATCGAATACCATCATGGCATCAGATTCTGTTGTGTTAGTTAAAACCACAACAAATTCTTCTCCACCATAGCGGAATAATAAATCGTTACTTCTGAACGATTTTTTCATTTGTTCGGCAAAAAGCAACAACACTTCATCGCCATAGATGTGACCGAATTTGTCATTAATTGATTTAAAATGATCAATGTCTAACACTCCCAACCAATGGTGGATATCCCTGTTTTTTATTCTGCAATCATTGTAACTGTCATCGAAAGGCTTGGTCGCATCGGGTAAAAGAAGTTTGCTTAACTGAGAATCAAAAGTCTTTCGGTTTAACAATCCAGTGAGCGTATCAAGCTCATTATCTATAACAACAGCAACAAAATTACTGTATATACGGATAATACTTGTTATTAACTTCTCTTCGTATTCTGTATGTTCATGACCATAAGTGTCTAAAATAGCCATCACGTCATTGTTGACGATAATCGGATATGTTTTTCGAATCAAGCCATTTTGAGTTGCGGCTTTTACAATGGTGGCTTTATTCAGACACTGTGCCATGCTTTTATCGGTTTTGACCTGCCTTTCAGTTGTTCCATGCAACAAAGGTTCATATATATTTCGAAAAGCGTTGCGCGGATGTGATGCGGTAATTTCTAGATATTCGCCACATGAGCGACGGGGCTTATTTAAAAATGTTAGCAAATCAAAATGAATAAGTTCGGACAAGACTTCAAGTAAGCTGCGGGTCAAAATTTTCTTATCCCGTTCTTCTGTGATATTGATTATAGACTCAAGAAGATGTGCGTTTTTCGTCATAATTCAGCTAATCTTTTGATCGCATTATTCATGAAAATGCTTTGGCGCCATATCGTCTAATGATATGCATGATGTCGGCAGGCCAATGTCATAGAGGTCGCAAAAATGATTTGCCATCTTCGGAAAATCAGTAACGTTGAAAGAATTCTGGCACGAGTATTCCAGGCTCTTTTGTGAAAAATTACTTGGGAGGCTGGTTATAGCAAGAGAAGTTCTTGCTATAAACCATTTGCACCAGTAACTTTAATTGGCGTCTTCTTGTTTGAACTGGTGCGCTAATCCCGTCAGCAGTTTGACTTTTTGTGTCATTGCTTCGCTTGCGGCGGTTGATTCTTCTACCAGGGCAGCGTTTTGTTGGGTTGTTTCGTCGATTTGCGCGACAGCCTGGTTGATCTGCTCAATACCGTTGGCTTGCTCCTGGCAGGATTCCGAGATCTCGGCAACAATTTCCGATACTTTCTTGACACTCTCGTTGATCATTCTGAGCGCTTCGCCGGATTCGTTGACGAGTCTGGAGCCGTTCTCGACTTTGGCGACGCTGTCGTTGATCAGGGTTTTGATCTGTTTGGCTGAATCGGCCACTGCGCCCGGCCAGGTTACGCACTTCATTGGCGACTACCGCAAACCCGCGTCCCTGTTCACCCGCTCTTGCTGCTTCAACGGCTGCGTTGAGCGCCAGCAGATTGGTCTGAAAAGCAATGCTGTCGA
>JAGRFM010000219.1 GCA_020446045.1 Nitrosomonas sp. | reverse complement strand
GCACCGAACAGGAAACGGATTGAACCGTCAGTACCTGCAACCGGTTTGATACCCTGAGCGCTGTTTGCCTGCCATTTCTTTGCTAGTGCAATGGCTTCGCGTTCCTGCTGTGTTAACTGCGGATTCTTACCGCTGAAATAGGCTTCAGTCAGGTTGCTGGCGGAAACGGAAGCAACACCTGTAATGAGTAAAAAAGTGGTGGCTAAGGTGATTATGCGTTTCATGATAGAACCTCATTACGATTGCCGCGACCAGGAGAAGTCCTGGATGTAAATTCCGAGCGGATTATTTCGGATTTGTTCTTCGGTGGTACTTTGTGTGGGCGGGCGGTGATAGACTCTTAAGAGCGCGCGCATTTTGAATGGCGCTTCCAGTTGATGTCCCTGCCGGTCATAGACTTTCTCGAGCCAGTCAACCTGCCAGGTTTCAGGCGACTGTGGAATGACGGAAATGATTTCAACGCTCACGGTTTGTGTCTCGGCACGTTTGAACGGACTGCTGGATTCAGTTGCGTTAAACCATTCATTCGCTTTGGCCATTGCCGGATCGTTGGTTTTAAGCATCGCGTAGGCCCTGAAGATGGCTTTACGCTGTAAGGCAATATCCGGTGTCACCATCCTGACATCGTTAATGAACGATGCGAGCGAGGCATGTACCACACGCTGATCGGCCACTGCAGCCACATCGGCGCGTGCCACTGCAATTGCTTCACCAAGCTTGTTGACCTGCACTACATACGGAATAAACTTGGATTGACTACCGATATAAATCATGCCACCAACACCCGCTAACGCGATCATCAGGCACAGAATTGCCAGTATTTGCCACATGTTGCGTGATGATTGGACGGATCGCATATGATCGTTCCAGGTGCGGCGGGCGGAGAGATAGGGATTCTCCGATTCACCGGCACGGCGACCGCCTTCTATAAAGGTTGATGAATCAATATCATCATCCTTACGGGTGTCGACTTTTCCTGTGAGACCGAAACGGCGTTTTTTGATTTTTTCGGTTAAATCACTGATGGTACTCATGCGGCCACTCCATAATCCGATAGTTTGAGTCCTTTCATTGCCAGCCACTGATTCACCCAGCCATCACCGTATTTGGCGCAAAGGTTTCTAATCGTGGCAATCGATTCCTTATCGGTCGAACCGACAAATGCGAGTGCCAGTGGGCCGAGTGCGAGTTCGTACAAGCGCCTGCCGTTTTCCGATACGGTGTAGTAATGCTGTTTGGGTACGGCAGTCGCCAGAATTTCAATCTGGCGGGTATTCAATCCCATGCGCCGGTACAGTGCTGCGGCTTCTTCATCGCGTGCGAATACGTTGGGCAGGAAGATTTTGGTGGCGGTCGATTCGACAATGACATCGAGTATGCCGCTGTTGGCGGCATCCGATAAACTCTGTGTTGCCATCAATACCAGGCAATTGTTCTTGCGCATCACCTTGAGCCATTCACGGATTTTGGCGCGAAATACCGGGTGACCGAGCATAAGCCACGCTTCATCAAGCAGAATGGCGGCAGGCTGACCGTGTAGACTTCGCTCAATTCTGCGAAACAGATACAGCAATGTCGGCAGTGCATATTTCTCACCGAGGTTCATGAGTTCCTCGATCTCAAGCGTGGTGAAACTGGATAAATGCAGTCCGTCTTCCTCGGCATCGAGCAAATGGCCCATCATGCCATCAATGGTGTATTGCTTGAGCGCTTCGCGTATGGCTTCATCCTGGATCGTCACCAGAAAGTCGGATAATGTGTGTGAGCCGCTCTGGTGCATGTTGGTAATCGCGAGGCTGATTTCGTTACGCTGTTGCGGTGAGACAGTGATACCGTTCAGTTCCACCATGGTGCAAATCCATTCCAGCGCCCAGGCGCGGTCTCCTTTGGATTCAAGAAACTG
>JAGRFM010000037.1 GCA_020446045.1 Nitrosomonas sp. | reverse complement strand
TTGTATACAACAATTTCACGTATACCCATTAAATCAATTAAATGGTGTCTTTTCAAGCAACTGTTAAAATCCCAATTGTCTGCCGTACTTGCTGTTAATCATATCCGGCCAGCTGCCTGCCGATGTGCATTTTCCCAGAAACTTGCCACGCGCCTTGAATGTTTTGTTCAGACTGATGCCGCCATGGCTGTTGAACAGAATGATATCAAAGTAATCCTGAACAAATCCCTTGCATTCGGAAACAACCCCTACACCTTGCAGCATCCCCGCCATGCAGAGCACGGTACCGCAGGAATCTTTTGCCTGAACCGGTGCGCTTAAAAACAGTATTACTATAAAGCTTATGAAATACTTTTTCATTTACTTGCCTCCTTTGGAAATGTAATTGCCGCTATTCTCGGCATTCTGTCCGGCTTTAACCGCATTCATCAGCGGTTCTATGCCTTTGACGGGACTGTTTCTGCGTAATGTGGATACGCCGTAAGCGGTTATTGCCGCAGTCGTTCCCGCTGCCGCAACTAAACCACCGGCGCTGTAACTGCCGATTCCGGCAGTCGAACCGATACTGCTGCCGGTCACGATTCCAGAAATCAACGGAGGCAGTTTGGAAATGAGTACCCATAAGGCTATGGTAAAAACCAGCATGACGGCGAGTTCTTCAAAATTCAGTACGTTCTTACCCATTCTGGTATAAAAACTGGATAACAGATCACTGCCAATGCCTACAATAAGCAGCATTACAAACAGTTGCAGGCCAACACCGAGAACTGTTTTAAAGTAGTTAATGGCGATATCCGTTGTCCATCTGGCACCGCCAAAGCCCAATAGAAAGATACCGGCGTACATGAGAACCCATGCGGATATTAATAAAAGCAGCATATTGACTGCAATTACCGCGATGACGATAAGAATAATCAACGAAATGATAAGTGCTATCAAGCTGTCTACCGGCTGCAAAATAGTGAGATTGTTGGTTGCCTGGTTCCAGATTGAAATGCCGATATTCATTACGCTAGCGTGCCCGGTGTTTCCAGGTAGTCCTGCAGCACTATTTCCCAATTGTTGCATCGACGCTATAACGGTGCCTGCGATATTGTGACCTGAAACAGCGTTGGTCAGCAGCCAGAAGAAGAATCCGGTAAAAATGATGAATCGCGTGAATTCTGCAAAAAACTCGCCAATATCAGCTTTGCGTAGCAACATCATGCCGAATGTCCAAACCATGGAAATCAATACCAGTGTCCAGAACAAACGTTCTGCCGCTCCTTGAACGATTGTTTGCCAGGATTTGACCTTGCCGCCAAATTTTTGAACGACTTGATCCAGCACGCTTTGGTTGGTTACGGGATCGACATAAGCGAGTTCAGCAAACGCGCTGCTAGAAAAACACAATAAAATAATCAGGGTGATAATGAATGTGATTTTATTTCCAAGCATCTTACTACCCCTTTTTAAAGCATAAGCGCGAAGTTACTCGGATTCATTCATTTGTTGATTAAATTTTTTAGGATCGGATATATCCATTTCAAACCAGTTCTTGCCTTGGGGTAATTCATTCAGTTCTTTTCTGGGCTCCTTCATTTCAAGTTTGCCATCGCCATCTTTGGAGCAACCTGATAACAGCAATAAATATGCCGAGCAGATAACAACGAAAACAAAGCAGATTTTTTTCATGATTTTCTCCACGGTTCGATAATTAAAACGCGTCTGTAACAGACCAATTTCTCCCAGGCGGCAGGGTTTGTGGACTTAACCGTTTGGTTGCCGTTTCACGCGCAGCCTGCCACATGGCTTCCTGATCGACATCAGCTTGGTTTTGCGCATTGATGGCATTGTGTTGCGCGATGAGTAAATGCCGGATTTGCAGCAACTGGTTAGCTTGATGAGCAGCAAGCTGGTTGGCATATTGCAGCGCTTCCATTTGTCCTTCAGCGGTTTGGGTACGTTGTTGCAGGATTTGCAGTTGTGCGGCATCGAGCGGAATCTGTTGCGAGTGATGATCGAGGCCGCGCAGTACGGCATCATTCGCACTCTTTTGTGCATCGGTGCTGGCTTCCTGTCCCTGTTTTAAAATACCCCACGCTGATTCGGTGCAATTTCCATCGAGATTAAAGCATGGCGAGCTGCGGTAGTAATTCACGTTACGGAACCGCTGCAGATAACCGTCCAGGCCGCCATAACGCTGTCCGTAATAGCGGATGGTGTCGGTCATGTGCATGAGCTTGTTCATCGTATATTGTGCCTGCGCCCAGACATACGCCGGTGGCGCCAGGGTATTGCGGATCATGTTTTCGTATTGCTGCAATTGCGTTTGGTACTGTTGTATCTGTTTCAAGGTCTGCGATACATTTTCTATCGCGGCAACCGTGGTTTGCTGGATGTTGGCCGCATCGATAACGGGAATGCCGCCAGCATTGGCGTT
>JAGRFM010000036.1 GCA_020446045.1 Nitrosomonas sp. | reverse complement strand
TCGTGTTTGCTTGCGCGCGGCACTCTTGCCTTTTCGTAACACTGCTTGTAGGTGAAGCTTTTCCTCCTCGCTTAAATTTACTTTGTATTTTTTTGATGGCATGAAGTTTCTCCTAATGGATTACGCTTCATTATTCATACCATACATTAATATTGTATTCTACTACTTTGTTTTACAATGACTAGCTACTAGTTTTGACTGTCTCAAATTTTAGGCACCTCTAACCTGATGATTAATATGTGGATTAAAAAGTCAAGAGAATTTAAGCCCGATTGCCCTGTTAAACCTATAAGCCTCAGTTGACCGCTATAAAAACAGCATCAACCAACCTTTCGATCAGGGATCGTTTTGGGTGCAGATACGGATACGGATTGAGATTCCATTCCGGTTCCCTGTACCACAATAATTTTAGTGTTTGAATCTGGAATGTACTATAATAGTTTGTGTTCGGGTTATTCATTTTGATTCAATAAGTTGCCAAAAACCAAATGATCCGGGGACGTAATGAACCTGTATTATTAAACCTGCTAATCATCGGCAATACGATACCAGAGGACAAGATATGGCAACTGAATCAAATGATCAAACTGTACTCAATTCAGACGCACTGGGCCAGATTCGTGAAATCAACCCTGAAATGGGAGACGTGTTAGTGAATCAAATCTTGCAGACATACCTCGATTCATCAGCCGATCTTGTCAAAAAAATAGAAGCTGCCATAAATGACGAAGATGCCAAGAGTTTGCAAATCGCGGCGCATTCGTTAAAATCTGCTTCCGCCAGTATCGGTGCTGATAGCTTGTCGGCTCTGTGTAAGGTGCTTGAAATGTCAGGTAATTCTGGTGATCTGTCACAGGTGCGTGCGGTACAGAATGACGCTAATCAACACTATCAACAGGTCATCGCCGAAATTAAAAAGCGGCTTAATCAAGAATAACAGTTCACCCAACTTAGATTTTCAGGGTTAATACTCAACCGGTAACGGATCGAGGCTGCGCCATAAATACCAGGTCGCCACCGAACGCCACGGCTTCCATTGTTGCGCCAGTTGTTCGATTGCCTTTTTATTCACTGCCTGACAGTCAAAATAATGCTTACTGATCGCGCGTTGCAGGCCGATATCGTCGAGGGGCAGAATATCCGGGCGCAGCATATGAAAAATCAAAAACATTTCTGCGGTCCAGCGGCCGATGCCTTTGACCTGAATCAGTTGCCTGATCAGTGCTTCATCATCCATTACATGCCATTGCGATACATCCAGCTTACCCTCGGAAAAATGCCACGCCAAATCCTTCAGGTAACTGATTTTACGCAACGACAGCCCGCATTGGCGCAACTGCGTTTCATCCGTATTGTAGACGGTTAGCGGATCGACATCCGGTAAGGAGTCGATTACTTTTTGCCAGACACTCTCGGCTGCCTTGACCGAAATTTGTTGTCCGACAACCGAACGCGCCAGTGTAGCGAACGCATCGCCACGCGATCTCAACACAGTATCGTCATACTGTTCAATAATCCGGCGCATTACCGGGTCAGTCCCATTCAATTCCCGGATTGCCTGTTGCCAAAAAATAGGTGTCATTGTTTCTAAAAAGTGTTATTGATGCGTATCGGCTATTTTAAGTGCTGTAGTTTATTTGCAGTATATGCGGTTGGTGTTTGATTTTCAGGATTTTGATGAAACAGTGTTTTGCAATGGATCAAATGACCGATTAATAGACTTACTGAACGGTGGATTATACAGAATTAAGTGTTTTCTTTTGCGTCATCCCGTTGAACATTCACTAGTTTTTTTAGATCACGGTCAGAAGAGAAATAATAAAAACTGTTTTTCCAGATTTTGAAATATTTTTTTGTTAAAATACCCTTTTAATTTACTAATTTATTGGAGTTATTTGATGGCAATTGAAAGAACTTTTTCCATTATTAAACCGGATGCCGTTGCAAAGAATGTGATCGGTCAGATTTATTCACGTTTTGAATCAAATGGATTAAAAATAATTGCCGCCCGTATGACACAACTTTCCAGAGCGGAAGCAGAGCAGTTTTATGCCGTTCACCGTGAGCGTCCTTTTTTCAATGATCTCGTCGAATTCATGATTTCCGGTCCTGTTATGGTGCAAGTCCTTGAGGGTGAGGACGCAATCAGAAAAAACCGCGAATTAATGGGTGCGACCGATCCGCAGAAAGCGGATAAAGGTACAATACGCGCTGATTTTGCAGAAAGTATTGATGCCAATGCGGTGCATGGATCTGATGCGCCGGAAACGGCTGAAGTTGAAATTGCATGTTTCTTTCCGACCCTGGAAATGTATTCACGCTGATTTTCATTTAAGTGTTTTCGATTTGAATGTTATTGATGGAAAGTGACTGGTTGGTGATTTATGACGGTTAATTTGCTCGATTATGATAGAGAGGGGCTGACGCAGTATCTATCGGACATAGGTGAGAAACCGTTCCGTGCCAGGCAATTACTGAAATGGATACATCAGTCCGGCACTGCGGATTTTGCCGGAATGAGCGATCTGGCCAAAAGTCTGCGGGGTAAACTTTCATCTGTAGCCCGTATTGAAGCACCGCGCGTCATGCGTGATCATGTATCTGCTGACGGTACGCGCAAATGGCTGCTGTCAGTTGGCGAACAAAATGGTATCGAGAGCGTTTTCATTCCCGAAGCGAATCGCGGTACCTTGTGTGTGTCCAGCCAGGTTGGGTGTGCGTTAGCTTGTACGTTTTGTTCGACAGGCAGGCAGGGATTCAATCGTAATCTTTCTGTGGCCGAAATAATTGGACAGCTATGGCTGGCGAATAATGCGCTCCGTGAGAGCGCTGCTGAAAATCCAATGGTTTCAGGACAAAACGGGCAGGATCAGCGTGCTGTGACGAATGTCGTCATGATGGGTATGGGCGAACCGCTGGCGAATTTTGAAAACGTGGTGACGGCATTAAACCTGATGTTGGACGATCATGCGTATGGATTGTCGCGCAGGCGGGTTACCGTCAGCACATCGGGGCTGATTCCGGCACTCGATCGCTTGCGCGAGCGATGTCCGGTTGCTTTGGCAGTATCATTGCACGCGCCCAATAATGCGTTGCGTGATGTTTTGGTACCCATTAATAAAAAATATCCGCTCAAGGAATTAATGGCGGCTTGCCGCCGGTATTTGACAGCAGCACCGAGAGATTTCATAACGTTTGAATATGTCATGCTGGCTGGCGTCAATGATAGTATGATGCATGCGAAAGAATTGATCGGTTTGGTCAAGGACGTGCCTTGCAAATTTAATTTAATCCCGTTCAACGGATTTCCAAATTCAGGTTTCGAGCGATCGTCTTCCGAAACGATACGTGTGTTTCGTGATATTCTGATGCAGGCTGATATCGTTACCACAGTACGCAAAACACGCGGTGATGATATTGCAGCAGCTTGCGGACAGCTTGCGGGACAAGTCCGGGACAAAACGCGCCGGACGATCAATGTCAATGCAAAACAAGCTGTTATGGAGACCATGCGATGAAGACAGTGCTGAGAAAGTTGGCCTTGTGTTGTATGATTGGTGTACTGGTGGTGTTGGCTGCAGGATGCGTGCATGAGCCTCCTGAAGGTAAATTGACGCCAGAACAGGAAGCTGCCCGGCTAGCAAAAAGCGCCAAAATACATACCGAACTGGCATCCGAATATTTTTTTCGCCGCCAGTATAAAGTAGCATTAGAAGAAGTCGACGCGGCCTTAAAAGCGGACGCCAATTATGCACCTGCTTTTAATATGCTTGGCCTGATCCATATGGCATTGGACGAGAACAGTAAGGCGCAGTTACATTTTGAACGCGCATTGCGACTTTCTCCGAATGATCCCGAAATCCACAATAACTATGGCTGGTTTCTGTGTGAACGTTATCCCGACCGGATTGATAGCGCCATTGATCATTTTAAGCGCGCGATTAACGATCCACTTTATGAAACGCGTTATATAGCCTATGCAAATGCAGGGCTATGTGAAATCAAGCGTAATAATTATCCGGAAGCCTCTGCATATTTACGTGAATCGTTGGCGCAAAACTCGGGTTACCGGCCAGCTTTGGTCGGCTTGATAGAAATGGATTATAAGCGTGGACAGCTTGATTTGGCGCAATCCAGGCTGAACGGATTTATGCAGCGGTATGCACCGACCATAAAAAGTTTGGTGCTCGGTATACAGATCGAGCGTGCCTTAAGAAATCCCCGTGCGGTGGATAGTTATTTATTCCAATTGCAAAAGAATTTTCCGGATTCGAAAGAAGCCAGAACAGCAAGAGAAGGTGGGTTATAAATGAATCATCTTATCGACAATGCTGATAAAGATCACGAACAAAATTCCATGCAGGATGAAGAACAAAACAAACATCCTGAAAACACCGGTGTTGAGCCTGACGCCGGCCGGGAAAAACCTGATTTGGGTTCAGGAAACACCACGCAGCCGGAGCCGGCGAATACAGAGCCGTTGCAGGACAACACACCTGGTATCAGCCAATTTTTAAAGGCGGAAGTGGGTTCTCAGTCTCCTGAGCCGGATGCCCTGAATGCGGCAAGTGTAGTGTTGGGTGTTGGACATATGTTGCGTAATGAGCGATTGGCCAGAAAAATGAGCGTGGAAGATGTGTCCCGCCAACTGCGTATTTCGGCTCATCAGGTTGATGCTATCGAAAAAGAAGATTTTGATGCATTGCCGGGACGTACTTTTATGCGTGGATTTGTACGCAATTATGCCAATTTGATGCAGCTTGATGTCAATGCGGTTCTGAAAATGCTGCCGGGTCCGGCGACTGTAGTGGCGCGTGTAGAACATACGCCTTTTAAAATTCAGGAAATGACGCCTTCCTCGCGTGAAAGCAAAGTGAGCGGCAATCTGGTGCAAATTCTTCTCATATTAGTGGCGCTAGCCGGAGTGGGTTACTTTTTGTATCAGAAACTACCTTATGGGAATAAAACTGAAGAGAAAACCGATGTTCAGGATTTTCTGGTACAACAGGAAAGCGGCTCTGGAACCGTGGAGATGCAGTTGGCACTACCATCATTGAATTTGTCGACAGATAAAGGAAATGCAGTGCAACTGAATCCCAATGCAGGGACCTCAACATCAGTTGTTTCACAAAATCCCATAAACAATTTAAATACCATAGGTACGCTGGTTTTTGACTTCACGGCGGATACCCATGTCAGGGTAATCGATGGTAATGATGATATTATTTTTGAGCAGAACAATATCCGCGGGACGCAACAACGTGTGAGCGGCAAGCGGCCGTTATCGGTTGAGATTGAAAACGCATCGGCTGTCGAAGTGAACTATAATGACAGAGTAATTGATATTAAACCTTACACGCATCCTGCGAAGGGAAGTGCAAATTTAATGCTTGAATGAGTGCCGACCTGATTACTCCGATTGCTTCCATTGATAAATGTATTACATAGTAACAGTGACAAAAACAAAAAATCATGTCTCAGAATAATTTAGCTTCGTTGCGCCGTGCTTGTGTCGGCGTTAAGGTTGGTTCCATAACCATTGGCGGCGGTGCGCCCGTTGTGGTGCAATCGATGACCAATACCGATACCGCCAATGATATTGCCACCGCAGAACAGGTGTCACAGTTGGCGCGCGCCGGTTCAGAGCTGGTGCGTATCACCGTTAATTCGTCAGAAGCAGCCAAAGCAGTGCCGGTTATCCGTCAGCGGCTCGATGATATGGGATGTCATGTGCCGTTAATCGGCGATTTTCATTTCAACGGCCATAAATTGTTGACTGCGCATCCTGAATGCGCACAAGCGTTAGCCAAGTTTCGCATCAATCCTGGGAATGTCGGCAAGGGGAAAAAACGCGATGAGCAATTTGCGACATTGATTGAAACTGCATGCAAATATGATAAGCCCATCCGTATCGGCGTCAATTGGGGCAGTCTCGATCAGGAAATGCTGGCGCGTATTATGGACGAGAATGCTAAATCCAGTGACCCGCAAGATGCTTCCTATGTCATGCGGGAAGCATTGATTACATCCGCGCTGGAGAGTGCGGCCAAAGCTGAAGAAATCGGCTTGCCACGTGATCATATTGTGCTGTCATGTAAGGTGAGCGGTGTCCAGGATTTGATTATGGTCTATCGTGAACTGGCTTCGCGTTGCGACTATGCATTGCATCTGGGGTTAACCGAGGCCGGGATGGGTTCCAAGGGTATAGTCGCTTCAACGGCTGCATTGGCTGTGCTGTTGCAAGAAGGTATCGGAGATACGATACGCATTTCATTGACACCCGAACCAGGTGGTTCGCGTGCGCGTGAAGTGGTGGTGGCGCAAGAAATTCTGCAAACGATGGGGTTGCGCGCGTTTGTGCCGCTGGTTGCTGCATGTCCGGGATGCGGAAGAACCACCAGCACCTATTTCCAGGAACTCGCCGAAAGCATACAGGCGTATGTGCGAGATGAAATGGTCGTGTGGCGGGAACAGTATGAAGGCGTGGAGAATATGTCGCTGGCGGTAATGGGGTGCGTAGTCAACGGCCCCGGCGAAAGTAAGCATGCCAATGTCGGTATTAGTCTGCCAGGTTCGGGTGAAAGTCCGGTTGCGCCGGTCTATGTCGATGGCGAAAAAACGGTAACCTTAAAAGGTGACAATATTGCAGGTGAGTTTCGGCAGATTGTCGAAAACTATGTGCGCGAAAAATACCCGAGAAAAGCAGGCTGATGACTAATGTAATCAAGGCCATTCGCGGGATGAACGATATTCTTCCCGACGAAGCCTATCAATGGCATTTTTTCGAGCAAACTGTACAGGACTGGCTGGCAATGTATGGTTACCGCAATATCCGTACACCGATTGTTGAACTGACTGATTTGTTTGTCCGCTCTATCGGAGAAGTGACCGATATCGTTGAAAAAGAGATGTACAGTTTTGTCGATCATCTCAATGACGACAAGCTGGCATTGCGGCCTGAAGGCACTGCATCCTGCGTACGGGCAGTTATCGAGCATAATCTGCTGTACGGCAGTCCTCAACGGTTATATTATTCCGGCCCGATGTTCCGGCATGAACGTCCGCAGAAAGGCCGCTACCGGCAATTTCATCAGGTTGGTGTTGAAGCATTGGGGTTTTCCGGGCCTGATATCGACGCGGAATTGATTATTATGAGCGCGCGGTTATGGCAGATGCTCGGAATATCCGGTTTGCGGCTTGAAATCGGCACGCTTGGAAATGCAGAATCGAGGGCATTGCACAGGACGCGCTTGATTAAGTATTTTAAACAGCATGTTGAACACCTGGACGACGATGCCAGCCGGCGGTTGCATACCAATCCATTGCGGATACTCGACAGTAAAAATCCGAAAATGCAGGCGGTTATTGAGAATGCCCCCAGATTGATAGACGATCTGGATGAGGAATCGCTGATTCATTTTGAGGCAGTGCAACATATTTTGCGGGATCAGGGCATCAGTTTTGAAATCAATCCACGCCTGGTTCGTGGTCTGGATTATTATAACCGTACTGTTTTTGAATGGATAACGGATAAACTGGGTGCGCAGGGCGCTGTTTGTGCGGGAGGACGCTACGACGGACTGATCGAACAGGTAGGCGGTAAACCAGCCCCGGCCTGTGGCTTTGCCATGGGTGTGGAACGGTTGCTGGCACTGATGCAGGAATGCGGTAAAGTTTTTCCGGAAGCAGTACCCGATATTTATATCGTGCACCAGGGTAACGAAGCAACGGCATATGCGTGGAAAACAGCCGAACATCTACGTAATGCAAATTGCCGGGTTATTTTGCATTGCGGCGGAGGAAGTTTTAAATCACAAATGAAAAAGGCGGATGCCAGCGGTGCGCGGTTTGCTGCTATTATCGGTGATGATGAAGCTTCAACACAGCAAGTTACTTTAAAAGCATTGCGTGAATTCTCGGATCAGACCCGGGTTGATTTGAATGCGGTCTGTGAATTGGTGCAGACAAGAACATAACATCGATTTTTTTCATGTAACTGACAATTTTTCAGGAAAATAGAATGGCAAGACTTGATCAGGAAGAACAAGAAAAGTTGGATAGCTTGAAGGCATGGTGGAATCGCTATGGAACGATTATTACTATTGCACTGGCGGTGGCGGTCGCAACGATAGGCGGGGGCAAGGTTTGGGATCATTTTCAGCGCCAGCAGGCTGAACAGGCTGCAGATTTGTATGCTTTGTTGAAACAGGTGCAAGCCGGTGGCGATCTGATGAAAATCACCGATGCAGCACATCTGTTGACCGAGGGTTATACGTCCAGCGGATATGCGCCAAGAGCGGCGATGATTGTTGTCAAGGCAAGTATGGATGCGAGTGATCTGAAACGTGCCAAGGAGCATTTGCAATGGATACTCGATAACGCGAAAGAACCCGAAATGATCGATCTTGCCCGGTTAAGGCTGGCCGGTATTTTGCTGGATGAAAAAAATTATTTGGCTGCATTGCAGCAATTGAACACCAAACATGGCGGTTCTTTTAATGGGCTGTATGCTGATCTAAAGGGCGATGTACTGTTAGCTTCCGGAAAAATTGAAGAAGCGCGTTTATCGTATGAAGCTGCAGTTGACGCGTTGAGTCAGCAAAATAATTATTACAATATCGTGCAAATGAAAGCCGATGCGCTAAGTGAACCGTATATGGCAAATAAATTGCTCGAACTGGATAATATTCAACACGATGATGCGGATGGCATGCCGGAAGATTCCGAAGCATTAATCGACTCGGATGAATTCGTTGAATCTGTAGATGTCAATGTTGTTGATGAAACGGATGTTGCAATCGATAGCGTTGAAGGTGCTGATGATCGTGAAACTGTGGAAGAATTTTCAGAAGATGACGAAACATCAGTGGAAACTGATGCCACGGAAAGTGGCGATGCTGATGACGAAGATTCCGACGAAGAGGAACTTGAATAAATTTTCATTAGAAACGTGTTCTTGCGTCGTGTTTTAATCTGTTTCCCGGTTGTTTTTACCGGTCTGCTGTTGAGCGGTTGCAGCAGCTTGCCGATGCCGTTTGATACCAAACTGTTTCAGACATTCGGTTATCAAATTGCCGAATTGATGGAACGGGAAGAAAAAATCGTTATCGACCCGGAAGAATTGGAAGCCCTTAAAGCACTTGAAGAAATTCCGATGATCTGGAAGCAGCGTGTTGGTGAAACCGAAATAGCACGTTTTCAGATTGCCTATGATAACGAGGCTGTTTTCGTTGCCGACGAGAAGGGACAATTGACCAGCCTGGACCCCAGGTCAGGCGATGTAGACTGGACGGTTAAGACCAAGCAGCGGTTTTCAGGTGGTGTTGGCGCCGGAGAAGGTATGGTTCTGGTCGGTACTTCAAAAGGTGAAGTGCTGGCCTATAATGACGATGGTCATTCATTGTGGACGGCACAAGTCAGCAGCGAAATTTTAAGTCCTCCGCAGGTTCACCGCGATATCGTTATTGTTCGTACTGTCGATGCGCGGGTGTATGGTTTAGACGCCATTAACGGGACACACAAATGGGTCTATCAAGGCGCCACGCCGCCGTTGACTGTGCGTAGTGTCGCAGGTGTTGCTATTAGTCAGGGCGCCGTATTCGCCGGTTTTGCAGGCGGTAAAATGGTCGCTATGAGTTTGTTTAACGGCAACATTGGCTGGGAAGCAGTGGTATCGCAACCACGCGGTGTAACCGAACTGGAGCGCATGACTGATATTACCAGTACTCCGGCTATTGATGATCAATTGGTCTGCGCGGTTGCTTATCAGGGCAGGGTTGGCTGTTTTCAGGTTCTTGACGGTGCACAGATCTGGACGCGTGAATCTTCCAGTTCCGCTGGTCTTGATATGGACAAGGATTATGTTTATGTCACAAAAGATGGCGGTGTACTGGCAGCTTACGATAAATACAGCGGTGCCGGAATGTGGAAACAGGCCAGACTGGGCAGCAAAAAATTATCCACCCCGCTCGTCGACGGCCATTATATTATTGTTGGGGACGATAAGGGCTTTGTGAACATGATCAGGAATTATGATGGTGTGATTCTGGCGCGATCGTCAACGGATGGCGCTCCGATTCTTTCACAGCCGCAACAGATTCCGGGTGGGTTTGTGGTTCAAACGGCCAAAGGTGGTGTTTTTGCCTTTAGCACCCGATAGCGACCCGATCCCACTTTTTTTACGGTACATTTTTAATATTTTTATCCAGCAAACCTCATGATTCTGAAGGATATTCCTTGATTCTTCTCTGTAACAAAATGTGTATTGCTGCTGTTATCCTGTAATCATGAAACCTACACTCGTTCTCGTTGGCCGTCCTAATGTTGGTAAGTCGACATTATTTAACCGTCTTACTCGCAGCCGTGACGCTATTGTGGCTAACATTCCTGGCTTAACGCGGGATAGGCATTACGGGCATGGAAAACTTGGGGATAAACCGTATCTGGTTATGGATACCGGTGGTCTGGAACCCGTTGTCAAGGACGGTATACTGTTTGCAATGGCGCAGCAAAGTATGCAGGCTATTGATGAAGCGGACAAGGTGCTTTTTATCGTCGATGGCCGTCAGGGTGTTACCGCGCAGGATAAAATCATAGCCGACCAGCTCAGAAAAAAAGATCAAAAATTCCTGCTTGTCGTCAATAAAACGGAAGGTATGCCTAAAGCGGTGGCAATAGCGGAATTCTTTGAGCTTGGATTGGGTGAGCCGCATGCGGTTTCAGCGTTACATGGCGATCATCTTAACGAACTGGTGGAACTTGCGCTGGAAGATTTTCCGGATGAACCGGAAGCGCAAGAGCACAATCAGGATAAAAAACCCAAAATTGCGATTGTGGGACGCCCCAATGTTGGTAAATCCACACTGATCAATACACTGCTGGGTGAAGAACGGGTGATTGCATTCGACCAGCCCGGTACTACACGCGATAGCATTTATATTGATTTTGAGCGTCAAGGCAAACAGTATACACTGATCGACACGGCAGGCTTGAGACGCCGTGGCCGTGTCAATGAAGTGGTTGAGAAATTTTCGGCGATTAAAACGCTGCAAACGATAGAAGACGCTAACGTTGTTGTGCTGGTTCTCGATGCGCGGCAGGAAATAGCAGAACAAGACGCGCATATCGCCGATTTTATAGTGCAATCGGGACGTGCTTTGGTTGTTGCGGTTAATAAATGGGATGGACTTGGCAGTTACCAGCGCGAAATGATCAAGCATGAACTGACCCGGAAACTGAGTTTTCTCGGATTCGCCAGGCTGCATTTCATTTCGGCGCTTAAAGGTACCGGTTTGAGGCAATTGTTTGCTTCTGTCGATCAGGCCTATGAAGCTGCCATGGCGAACCTGCCAACGCCAAAGTTGACGCGTACAGTGTTGGAAGCGGTAGAAAAACATGCGCCGCCACGTGGCGGCATGTCGCGGCCGAAGCTACGGTATGCGCATCAGGGTGGCTCCAATCCACCGCTTATTGTTATTCATGGCAGCATGATCGAACATATACCGGAAACCTACCGCCGCTATCTGGAAAATTATCTGCGCACTGCGTTTCATTTGACGGGCACACCATTACGGATTGAATTCAAAACCGGCCATAATCCTTATGCCAACAAAAAACCAGCACCTCCGAGTGAAGCCGATTTGCGGCGTGCACGTAACCGCCGTCGACGTAACCGGAAAAAATACAGTTGATTTTTGGAGGAGTCAGATGTTGCATCGCTTCAAGTTTTTAGCCGGAGACAATCTGTACATTGCAAACTTTAATTCGATACACTGTACCATATAGACTTCATTCTGCTAAACTGAAGCGTCTTATGGAAAAGGTTGCGTCTTGGTTTGCTTGTAATGAAAATGGAGTATAGGAGTTTGCAATGAAATTTTCTGTCTATCGATATGATCCTGATAAAGATGAAAAACCTTATACGCAGGATTATGATATTGCGTTGGCAGCAACGGATAAAATGCTGCTTGATGCATTGCTGCGTATCAAATCGATTGATGATAGCCTGAGCTTAAGGCGCTCATGCACCGAAGGCGTATGCGGCTCGGATGCCATGAATATCAATGGCCGTAACGGTCTGGCCTGTATCACGCCATTGCAGGGATTAAAAGAACCCATCGAGGTGAGGCCATTGCCCGGTTTACCGGTAATTCGCGATTTGATTGTCGATATGACGCAATTCTTTAATCAGTATCATTCAATCAAGCCCTATTTGATCAATCATAACCCGCCGCCTGAAACTGAACGGTTGCAGTCTCCGGAAGAGCGTGCGACGCTTGAAGGCGCGTATGAATGTATTTTATGTGCCTGTTGTTCGACTTCATGCCCGTCATTCTGGTGGAATCCTGATAAATTTGTCGGTCCGGCGGGCTTGCTCCAGGCTTACCGTTTTCTGGCTGACAGTCGAGACCAGGCAACCGCGGAAAGGCTAGATTATCTGGAAGATCCTTATCGTTTATTCCGATGCCATTCAATTATGAATTGTGTTGCAGCGTGTCCCAAAGGCCTCAATCCGACCAGTGCAATCGGCAAAATTAAGGATATGATGGTCAAACGGACGATATGAATGAAAAAGCATTCGAACGTGCACGCTGGCGCTGTCGGCGTGGTATGCTTGAATTGGATTTAATTTTGCAGCGCTTTATGGACGCTTATTATAAACAGCTCAATGGTAAAGAGCTGGAGCAATTCGAGCAATTGTTATCAATGGCGGATAACGATTTGTGGGACTTGATTTGTGCACGGACTGAACACAACGACAAAAACTTATTGCCACTAATACAGTTATTGCAACGATGTTAGATAAACTTTGCAACGCATTTCAACGTTAGACCTGTCTGTAATCTGTAACTGGATCGTCAAAAGTAGATAATAGGATTTCATGCTCAATAAAATTCGTGAATTATTGTGGTGAAACTAATGCAGGAGAAGTAAAAATGACACAAAATGGCATAGCAACCTTAAATTTGGGCGATGGGAAAGAGGCTATTGAATTGCCGGTTATTTCGGGATCCATGGGCCCAGATGTGGTGGATATCCGTAAATTACATGCCAAAAGCGGTGTTTTTACTTATGATCCCGGCTTTTTGTCGACAGCAAGTAACAAATCCAGCATTACGTTTATCGATGGCGATAAAGGTATTTTGCTTTATCGTGGTTATCCAATCGAACAGCTTGCCAGACAGTGTAATTTTACCGATGTCTGCTATTTGCTGATGTATGGTGAATTGCCAAATGAATCTGAAAAAAACGACTTTAACAAGCTGGTAACAAGCCATACGATGCTGCACGAGCAGTTGGTGAAGTTTTTCAGTGGATTCCGAAGGGATGCGCATCCGATGGCGGTTATGGTGGGGGTTGTAGGTGCATTGTCTGCGTTTTACCACGATGCGTTGGATATCTCAGATGTAACCCATCGTGAACTATCAGCAGTACGGTTGATTGCAAAAATGCCAACCATTGCAGCTATGGCGTATAAGTACAATATCGGACAGCCATTTATTTATCCGCGCGCTAACCTCAGTTATGCTGAGAATTTCCTGCATATGATGTTTTCATTACCCACCGAGGATTACAAGGCCGATCCCAGGATCGTGCGTGCTTTGGATCGTATATTGATTCTGCATGCGGATCATGAGCAAAATGCCTCTACCTCGACAGTCAGACTGGCGGGATCAAGTGGCGCCAACCCGTTCGCCTGTATTGCTGCAGGTATCGCCTGCTTATGGGGGCCGGCACACGGTGGCGCCAACGAAGCCTGCTTGCATATGCTGGAAGAAATCGGTGATGTATCGCGGATAAACGAATATATCAAACGCGCCAAGGATCCCGATGAAAACTATCGTTTGATGGGTTTTGGGCATCGCGTTTATAAGAATCTTGATCCGCGCTCGACGCTGATGCGCGAAACCTGTCACGAAGTACTGAATGTCTTGGGACTGGAAAATGACCGTTTATTCAAACTGGCGCTTGAACTCGAAAGAATAGCACTCGAAGATGATTACTTTATCAGCAAAAAACTCTATCCGAATGTTGATTTTTACTCGGGAATTGTGCAACGTGCATTAGGTATTCCGACCAGTATGTTTACCGCAATTTTCGCCATGGCGCGCACGATTGGTTGGGTAGCGCAATGGAACGAAATGATATCAGACCCAGAGCATAAAATCGGCCGTCCTAGGCAGTTATATACTGGAACCGTACAACGCGATGTACCGGCCGGTTATCATCAATAATGTTTACTGTGTAGCGGCCAATGATGAATAAAGAACAACAGGACTCCTTACTGTTTGGCAGTAACGCTCCATTTATTGAAGCGATATACGAGGAATACCTGTTTAATCCGATTTCAGTCGATCCGGCATGGCGTGCGTATTTTGATGCCCTGCATCAATCGCCGAATTTATTGCCTAATCAACTGGCCAAAAGCACTTCCCGTACCAAGGAAACAGAACAGGCCAAGGATTTAAAGCGCGACAAGGCCTCCGATAAATTGGTGGTTTTACCTGAAGCTTTTGCCGTGGATACCGATGACCGCAAGCAGGTAGCCGTGCTCCAACTGATCAATATGTACCGGTATTTAGGTTTGAGTCAGGCCTCGCTCGATCCATTACAGACTGAAACCCAGCCCTGTAGAATTGAGTTGGATCCAAGCAGTTTCGGTTTTTCCGAAAAAGATATGGATACTGTGTTCAATACCGGTTCTTTGGCCGGTCCCGAGCATGCGACATTACGTGAAATTTTGCAGATTTTGCGGGAAACATACTGCGGCTCGATCGGTGCCGAATATATGTATATTTCGTCTGTAGAACAAAAACGCTGGCTACAAGGTAGACTGGAAACTCAACGGTCGAACCCGAACTACAGTGACGATTATAAGAAGCATATACTCGAACGGCTTAGCGCCGCAGAAGGATTGGAAAAGTATCTGCATACCCGTTATATCGGTCAAAAACGTTTTTCGGGTGAAGGGAATGAAAGCCTTATACCGTTGCTGGATTACCTGTTGGAATGTGCCGGCAAATCCGGTATTCAGGAAGCCGTCATCGGTATGGCACACCGTGCGCGTTTAAATGTACTGGTCAATACCATCGGGAAAATGCCCGAGAATTTGTTTCGAGAATTCGAAGAAAAATACGTACAGGAGTTACCTTCCGGCGATGTGAAGTATCACCAGGGTTTCTCGTCTGCCATGGATACACCGGGTGGTCTGGTTAGATTGGTGCTGGCGTTTAATCCATCGCATCTGGAAATTGTGGATCCGGTTGTTGAAGGATCGGTACGTGCGCGGCAGCACCGTATGCGGGATCGAACCGGCGATCGTGTTTTACCCGTTCTCATTCATGGCGATGCTGCTTTTGCCGGACAGGGTGTCGTCATGGAGACGCTGAATTTGTCGCAAACACGCGGTTATGGTACAGGTGGAACGGTTCACATTATCATTAATAACCAGATCGGATTTACAACTTCTGATCCGCGTGACAGCCGTTCGACGTTGTATTGTACGGATGTGGCTAAAATGATCGAAGCGCCCGTTTTTCACGTAAACGGTGACGATCCAGAAGCGGTGACGATGATTACCGAGCTTGCGTTGGATTTTCGCATGAAGTTTCATAAGGATGTTGTCATCGATATGGTGTGTTATCGCCGCCTGGGACATAACGAGCAGGATGATCCGATGGTGACGCAGCCTAAAATGTATCAGGTTATCAGTGAACACCCGGGAACGCGGCAGCTGTATGCCGAAAAACTTGAAGCGGAAGGTATCATTAAACCGGGAGAAGCCGATACTATGGTGCAAGCCTACCGTGAAGCCATGGATGCTGGCATCAATCCTAATAAAAAAATCCGCTATAGCTATAAATCACCGATCTCGGTAAACTGGCTGGCCTACAAGAAGCCTGTCAAGTGGAACGATCCCGTTAAAACCGGAATTTCCATGGAAGTTTTGAAACAGCTCGCTGAACGGCTGACGGATATCCCGGAACATTTTGTCTTGCATAAGCGTGTCGGAAAAATTATCAAAGACCGCCGTTTGATGGGGGCTGGCAAACTACCACTTGATTGGGGCATGGCTGAAAATCTGGCTTATGCGGTATTGCTGTATGAAGGCTTTCCGATTCGGCTTTCCGGCCAGGACTCCGGACGGGGAACTTTTTTTCACCGCCATGCAGTACTGCATAACCAGGATACAACACTTGAAGAAAACAATATTCATATTCCGTTGCGGCATATTGCGCCGGGTCAGCCTGATTTTGTTGTCATTAACTCCATATTGTCCGAAGAAGCTGTGTTGGGTTTTGAGTATGGCTATGCGACTGCACAGCCGGATGAACTGGTAATCTGGGAAGCGCAGTTTGGTGATTTTGCCAACGGTGCACAAGTGGTGATCGATCAGTTCATCGCATCCGGTGAAGCCAAATGGGGACGTTTATGCGGATTAGTAATGATGTTGCCGCACGGCTACGAAGGACAGGGCCCGGAACATTCTTCGGCTCGGCTGGAGCGCTACCTGCAACTGTGCGCCGATTATAATATACAGGTTTGTGTTCCTTCCACACCGGCGCAGATGTTTCACGTCCTGCGGCGTCAGATGATGCGTTATATGCGTAAACCGCTGATTATCATGAGTCCAAAAAGCATGCTGCGGCATCGGGAAGCGGTTTCAAGTCTTGAAGATATTGCCGAAGGGACTTTTTATCCGGTGATCCCTGAAGTGGAAGCGTTGGATTCTAAAAAGGTACGCCGCATTATTGTCTGCAGTGGGAAGATTTATTATGACCTGATGGCGTATCGGAATGAACAGCAAATTACCGATATGGCCATTATCCGGCTGGAGCAGCTGTATCCCTTTCCGCATGAGGAATTTAAAGCTGAAATCAAGCGCTACAGTAAAGCCAAAGAAGTGATTTGGTGCCAGGAAGAACCGGGTAACCAAGGTGCATGGCATCGCATTCAGCACTATCTGCTGCGTAATATGAAACCGAACCAGATCATTGGTTATGCGCTGCGGCCATCGTCCGCCTCACCATCCGTAGGCTATTCGGCTAAACACAAACTGCAGCAAAGAGAAGTTATCGAAGCGGCATTCCGGGAAAAAATATAGACCAAAGGAGGTGCTATGTTAATTGAAGTCAAAGTACCTGTGCTATCTGAATCTGTTGCTGATGCGACGTTGGTTTCATGGCATAAAAAACAGGGCGAGTCGGTTGAACGCGGTGAAAATCTGATCGATGTCGAAACCGATAAAGTCGTCTTGGAATTGCCTGCTGTGCAATCCGGCGTATTGAAGGAAATTATCAAAGGGGATGGCGCAACGGTTACCAGCGGCGAAGTAATAGCCATGATCGATACGGAAGCTGCCGAATCCGAAACAAAACCAGCGGCTAAACCCAAATCCCAGGAAGCCAAACCCGAGAAGCAGCAGGAGGTCAATTCAACGATTCCGATGCTGATGCCTGCTGCACGAAAGCTTGCCGAAGAGAATCACCTCAAAGCGATAGAAACGCAGTCAATTAGAGGCACAGGCAGAGGCGGCCGGATAACCCGTGAAGACGTACAGGCGTATATTCAACACAAGCCGGACAGCAATCAACTGCAAGTAGAAATGGCGCCTAAGCATGAAGAACAGTCTGACAAACAGGTAAAAGCACCGGATACGGGTGAGGTAAGTGAAACCGGTGAGCGTAATGATCGTCGCGTTACCATGTCGCGATTACGCATGCGCATCGCCGAGCGACTTGTTGCTTCACAGTCAACAGCGGCCATTTTGACAACTTTTAACGAAGTCAATATGCAGGCTGTAATGGATCTACGGACCCGTTATCGCGCTGGTTTTGAGAAAGAGCATGGTGTCAAATTGGGCTTTATGTCCTTTTTTGTCAAAGCAGTGGTTGCTGCGCTGAAGAAATATCCCATCATCAATGCATCTGTCGATGGTAATGAAATAATCTACCACGATTACTACGATATCGGTATTGCCGTTGGCAGTCCGCGTGGCCTGGTCGTGCCGATTTTACGAAATGCAGACCGGATGTCTACCGCTCAGATTGAATTACAGATAGCCGATTTTGCCAAACGCGCAGGGGAAGGAAAACTGACGATTGAGGAATTAACGGGAGGGACTTTCTCGATTACCAACGGTGGCGTATTCGGTTCCATGCTGTCGACACCGATTATCAACCCGCCACAAAGCGCAATACTCGGTATTCATGCGACAAAAGAGCGTCCTGTCGTTGAAAACGGCCAGATAGTCATTCGTCCGATCAGTTATCTGGCGTTGTCGTATGATCATCGCATTATCGATGGACGTGAAGCCGTACTCTCGCTGGTGGCTATCAAGGAAGCACTGGAATATCCGATGAGTCCGTTGTTGGAAAGTTAGATAGATGCGACACTGAAAAATAAAATTAAGTTTTGTATTCAATTTTCTCTAAATTGTGCTTAAGATGAGCATGTGATTATGAATTGGGCATTTGTCGATTATGAAAATGTGGGTTCATTAGAGAATCTAGATATTCAGAAATATGATCGTATATTTATTTTTTGTGGTCCCAAAAATAAAAGAATCAAATTTGGTGAATTTCCGTCCGACCGTTTTTGTGTGGTTGAGTTTATCAGTGTGAATACAACAGGATCTAATAATCTTGATTTTCATTTGGCATTTCATCTTGGTCGATTCCATGAAATTGCTGAAAGAACCATTGTATTTCATATTATAAGTAATGATGAGGGTTTTAATGGATTAGTCAATCATCTTAAAACGATTGGCAGGGGGTGTAAGAAAGTATTATCCAGGCCTATTATGGCGGAACAACTACCAGTATTAAGTGAAGATACTAAGCTGGTGATTAACGGTTTGAAGCCGCTTGACGGTAGAAAACGTCCGCGTAAGAAAGCCAGTTTAATGAACTGGATTAAATCGAGGTGTCAGAAATTGGCAAACGCAACATCTCATGAATCTATTTACAAAGAACTCTTGAATATGGAATATGTACAAGAATCCGATTCAGGTATTAGTTATAAATTTATACATTAATATATTATAGTGATATTTTCGGGGCCAAATTGCTGATATAAAACGTGTAATAACTCATCATGTAAAACAACCTGCCAGTTATCACCCAAAGCAATGTCACAAATGGCTTCTTTATTTCGGTAAACCAGCGAAACGGGGCAGGTGGCTGGGCCGGACGGATTCTTTTGTATCATTTCATTTTCAGATGTTGACTGACTCTGATTGATATAGGGGATTAACAGCGTTTTCAGTGTGCCGGAATCCGGCAACGTTTCGGGAGTGCATTGTATTTTTAATTGCCGGGCGTAATGCGTACGGATTCCTGCCAGATCATAAAGCTTTTCTGCCGTAATGCGTAGTTCCTCTCCGCCTTCTTTGTCATTATATTGACCACGAAGGCCGATTTTGGCCTCAGCAATCAGCAGTTCATCTTCTTTAAGCCAGTTGCGGTGTTCGGTGAATAACTCATTGAAGACGACCAGTTCAATTGAAGCTTTACCGTCATCCAGGGTAATGACCGCCATGCGGCCACGCACGGTCATTTGTACCCGAACGGATAGAATTATGCCGGCAATCAGTTGCGGTTCGCGTTGCGGTGTCAGCCGGTTTAAAGCGGTGCGGATAAACGGACTGATTTCTTCGACATAGGTATCGAACAAATGGCCGCTGAAATAAAACCCCAGTCCCTGTTTCTCATAGTAAAGTTTTTTTCGGGTAATCCAGGGTTCTATTTTGATTAACGCAGGCTTGAGTTGCGACTCTTCCATATCGTCAAACAGGCTGGCCTGGTTCGCCGTGCGGCTGGTTTGTTCGGCGGCTTCAATTGCGATGCCGACCGATGCCAGTAAACCGGCACGGTTTTCGTGCAGTGTGTCGAATGCGCCGACATAAATCAGTGCTTCCATTGCGCGGCGATTGATGGTGCGGCGGTCGACGCGATTGCAAAAATCGAAGAAATCCGTAAATGCACCGGATTGTTCGCGAACCAGGATGATGGAATTGATTGCAGATTCTCCCGTGCCTTTTATTGCTCCCAGCCCGTAACGAATTGTTTTATTGTCGATTGGAACAAAGCGGTATTCCGAGTGATTGATGTCTGGCGGCAAAATGGTCAGGTTGTTGGCTAAACTGTCGGTTATGAAGACATGTACCTTGTCGGTATCGTCCATATCCGCTGATAAGCATGCCGCCATGAATTCGGCTGGAAAATGCGCTTTCAGATACGCGGTTTGATAGGCAATGAGCGCGTATGCCGCGGCATGGGATTTGTTGAAGCCGTAGCCGGCAAATTTTTCCATCAGGCCGAACAGTTCGGTGGCTTTGTCCTTATCCAGACCGTTCTTGATCGCGCCGGTGACAAAAATATCCCGTTGTTGCGCCATTTCCTCGACTTTTTTCTTGCCCATTGCGCGGCGCAGCAAATCGGCGCTGCCCAGGCTGTATCCGCCGATCACTTGTGCGATTTGCATCACTTGTTCCTGGTAAATCATGATGCCATATGTTGGGCTTAAAATGGGTTCAAGACGCGGATCGAGGTATTCGATTTTTTGTATGCCGTGTTTGCGGTCGACAAAATCCGGAATCAAATCCATCGGACCGGGGCGGTACAGTGCGACCAAAGCGATGATATCTTCAAACCGGTCGGGTCTGGCTTTTTGCAGCAAATCTTTCATGCCGCGCGATTCAAACTGGAAAATGCCTATCGCATTCCCTTTGCGCATCAGCGCATACGTGGCGGCATCGTCAAGCGGCAAGTCAATCAAGGAAAAGGCATCCGCTTCACTGCGGGATTGGTTGATGTAACTGACCGCCCGGTCGAGCGTGGTCAGCGTACGTAGGCCAAGAAAATCGAATTTAACCAGACCGATTTTTTCAACATCGTCCTTATCGAGCTGGCTGACTACGGAATCCACCGAATCCGGGCAGTAGACGGGGCAGAAATCGGTAATTTTTCCGGGTGCGATCAGTACGCCACCGGCATGCATACCGACATTGCGAGTGATTCCTTCGAGACTTTCGGCCAGTTCCAAAAGATGGCGTACGTCTTCTTCTTCGGCTGCACGTTGATTCAATTGCGGCTCCTGCTCGCGCGCTTTTTTGAGTGTCATGCCGATTTCGAACGGCACCAGTTTGGCCAACTGGTCGACAAAATTATACGGCAGATCCAGCACACGGCCGATATCGCGGATAACCGCCTTGGCCGCCATCGAACCGAAAGTGATGATCTGCGAAACACTATCCGTGCCGTAGCGTTGTTTGACATAGTTGATCACACGTTCACGCCGGTCCTGACAAAAATCGATATCGAAATCCGGCATGGATACGCGTTCAGGATTCAAAAACCGTTCAAACAGCAAATCATAGCGTAACGGATCGAGATCGGTGATGCCGAGCGAATAAGCAACTACCGAACCCGCACCCGATCCGCGACCCGGACCAACCGGCACATTGTTTTCTTTCGCCCAGTTGATAAAGTCGGCGACAATCAGAAAATAACCGGAAAATCCCATGGTGATGATGGTTTCAACTTCAAATTCCATACGCGCTTGATAGCGGGGCAATTGATTTTCGCGTTCGGCCGCGTCGGGATACAATGCCTGCAGCCGTTTTTCAAGCCCGATAACGACCTGGCTGCGCAGGTAATCTTCCAGGCTTTCGTTGTTCGGTGTCGGATATAGAGGAAGTTTATTGACGCCCAACTCGAATTCGAGGTTACATCGTCGTGCAATTTCGACGCTGTTTGTTAAAGCGGACGGAATATCGGCGAACAATTCGGTCATTTCATTTTGGGATTTGAAATATTGCTGCCGGGTAAATTTTTTTGGTCGGCGTTGGTCGGCGAGAATATAACCTGAAGCGATGCAGACGCGGGCTTCGTGCGCATCAAAATCATCGGGTTCCAGAAACTGGATCGACTGCGTGGCGACGACAGGCAGGTTTAACTGGCTGGCGAGAATCAGGGATTGCTGCAACAAATGCTCTGCTTGATCATGGCCATCACGCTGGATTTCGATATAAAAACGGTCTGGAAATAATGTCGCCCATTCCTGTGCATTCAATTCAGCCTGTTGCAAATCGTTTTTCAGAATGAACTGACCGATGTCGCCGTAATGTGCGCCCGACAGTGCGATTAATCCATGGGTGCCTTGTTTCTCTTCCTGTAACCATGAAAGCCGGATTTCAGCGCGATTACGGTTCTGGTTTTCGAGGTAGGCGCGGGATAATAATCTGGATAAGAATAAATACCCGGTATAGGATTGGCACAGCAGTAACACGCGGTATGGCTTGTCGGATTCGGTTTCGTTGGTTATCCAGACATCGCAGCCGATGACGGGTTTGACGCCATTGCGGCGAGCGGTTTGATAAAATTTTACCGCGCCGAACAGATTGGCAAGATCGGTCAGCGCCAACGCCGGCATCTGGTCCTCAACCGCCTTGGATACCGCATTGTTGATACGAATCGTGCTGTCTAGAATAGAAAACTCACTATGCATCCGCAGGTGGACGAATGCAGGATCAGCGGTATGAGAAGGCATAAATGGTACAATAACAGGCTTGGTAATTTACTGATTTAAACTATTGGTTCTCATTTTACAACATGTCAACGACTCCTGAACTCTTACTTCCTGCCGGTTCGCTCGAAAAAATGCGAACCGCTTATGCGTACGGCGCCGATGCGGTATATGCCGGACAACCGCGTTATTCGCTGCGTGCGCGGAATAACACATTTGCGCTGGATCAACTCAAGACCGGTATTGCCGAGGCGCATGCACAGGGGAAAAAGTTTTTTGTCGCGAGCAATATTATGCCGCATAACGCCAAGTTGAAAACGTATCTGGCGGACATGGAGCCTGTCATTGCCATGCAGCCGGATGCATTGATCATGGCCGATCCCGGATTGATCATGATGGTGCGCGAAAAGTGGCCGGAAATACCGATTCACTTATCCGTTCAGGCGAATACCGTCAATTATATGGGCGTCAAGTTCTGGCAGAAAATCGGTCTGACGCGCGTTATTTTGTCACGTGAGTTGTCACTCGATGAAATTGCGCAAATACGCGATTTATGCCCGGATATGGAAATTGAAGTGTTTGTGCACGGGGCACTGTGCATCGCCTATTCAGGGCGTTGCCTGTTATCGGGTTATTTCAACCACCGTGATCCGAACCAGGGTACCTGCACCAATTCCTGCCGCTGGGATTATAAAGTGATGGCAGGCGGGGAGGGCGACAATGGTGATATCACAGCCGTCGAGAAAATTGATTTCAATTTTAATGAAGCTTTGCAACAAGCCAACAGCCAGCAGGATCCGCAACAGAACTTTCAACGCCATCCCGCAGCGGATCAAGTTTATTTGATCGAAGAAAAAGAGCGCCCCGGACAACTGATGCCGATACTGGAAGACGAACACGGCACCTATATCATGAACTCGAAAGACCTGCGAGCGGTGGAGCATATCGAACGGCTGGTCAAAATCGGCGTGGACTCGTTTAAGGTCGAAGGCCGGACGAAATCGGTTTACTACGTCGCACGAACCGCTCAGGTCTACCGCAAGGCGATTGATGACGCGATGGCTGGTAAAACGTTCGATCCGTCATTGCTTGGCGAACTCGAAGGGCTGGCGAACCGCGGTTACACCAGCGGTTTTTACCAGCGTCACCAGACGCAAGAAACGCAGAATTACCTGCGTGGTCATTCCGAATCGAGCCGCAGCCAGTATGTTGGTGATATTACCGGATTTGACGAAACCAGCGGCATGGCCGAAGTGATGGTCAAAAACCGTTTTCAAGTCGGTGACAAGCTGGAAATCATTCATCCGTCCGGAAACCAGGTAGTTGAACTGACGCTAATGTTCGATACCAAAGGCAAGCCGGTGTTTGCCGCGCCGGGAAGTGGCCACCGGGTGCGGATTCCGATGGCAAAAGATGTCAGTAATGCTTTCGTGGCGCGGTTTTTGTCGTGATTGATTAGGCAATCAACATTGATGATCAAAGAAGCTGATGATCTTTCTCGGCAACCACTCCATTTTTCCGGGGAAGGGTGACTGGATAAAACCGGCATGGCCGCCTTCATCGGGAAATTCCAGAGTCACAGCCGATGAAACTTCTTCGGGTCTTGGCAAAACTGAAGCAGGCATAAATGGATCGTTGCGGGCATTAATGACCAGCGTCGGCACCAGAATATGCGGCAGCCATTGCTTGCTGCTCGATTGCTGCCAGTAATCGTCGGTATCCTTGAAACCGTGCAAAGGCGCGGTAACGATATTGTCAAAACCGTATATTGTTTGGCATTGCGCAAGCGCTTTGGCGTCGAATAAATCCGGAAATGTTTTCAGTTTGTCAAATGCTTTGCGTTTCAATGTGGTCAGAAAATGTTGCGTGTAAACCTTGTTGAAACCCGAATCCAGTGCTGCACCGGCTGCCGCGAGATCCAGCGGTACTGAAATGGCAGCAACGCCACTTAACCAGTTTCTGGTTTCTTCGCCGCGTTCGCCGAGCCATTTTAATAACGCATTGCCGCCGAGTGACACGCCGATAGCGTAGGCCGGTTGGTCGCTGTCATTGGCTTGGCGGTATTCCTGCACGATACGCTTGACCATCCAGTCAATTTCTGTCGAATCACCCGCATGATAAGCACGTGGCAACCGGTTCGGTGTTCCTGAACAGCCGCGGAAATGAATCACCACACTGTGCCAGCCATACTGCTGCAGGATGTTTTTGATGCTGATAATGTAATGACTGTTCGATCCACCTTCCAATCCGTGGAAAATGACGACCAGTGGCGCATTGGTGTTGCCATCCAGCCAGTCGACATCGATAAAATCCCCATCGTCCAATTCCCAGCGAACACGCCGGTAGGCGAACAATGGTTTTTGCCGCATCATGTAAGGATAAATCGTCTGCGCATTACCACCACGCAGCCATTTCGGTGCGATATAGGGTTCGGTGTACTGCGGGACAGAGTCGGTTTTCATGGTGTAACTTATCTTTTAAAGCTGCGGGGAGTTTAGCATATTGAGAGGCTTTCTAGCTTGGCGCAACACGGTAAATAAAAGAGGTAAGCAAAATCCTAATAACCTCAGCTGACCATATAAAAGAACATAAACTTTATGAATAAAAAGAACAATCTCAAGGGAATCCTTTCACCCAAATGGTAGATTACACTATGCTATTTATAGCCCATTGTTTTTTAATTTTTTCAGTGTTGCAATTCGTTGTAATAACAGGTTATTACCTCATTGCGCCTTTTCAAAAATACGCCAAAGTAAGGAAGTTCGTTAAATAGGACAGATTTCAAAGTCTGCTGTGACTGGTGGGTAATGATTTACATCCGAAATTGCACGCATAAAGCTTAATCAGCTTTATGCGGCAATAATCGGTATTCGTTCAGAATAGAAAATTAAGCTGCAGATTGTTTACGTCGAGAAGATATCGCTCCGAAACCTATCAAGCCCATACCCAGTAAAGCAAGTGTTGTTGGCTCAGGAATAGTAACAATTTCTTGAACTTTAATGTCTACAAATGCATTCGTAAATGAAGTGGCGTTTAGGCCGCCGCTACGCAAAATACCTAAGTCCCATGCTGCGCCGCCAGTAGCAAGAGCCATTTGACCGTAATTGGCATATGATGTTCCAAAGCAGCCACCACTTTGATGACCGCCGCCAGTAGTGGTATACCCACCGGCACCGTCAGCGAGATACGCATTATTGCCGGAATCTATACCAATTGCGCTACTGGGTGCTCCACCACTGCCAGCGAATCCACAATCTATAACCGCATTTAATAACCCGCCATGTGATTGAATCTCCGCTAAAATAGACGCATAGCTTAAGGAGCCATCCAATACATCTCTGTCTTCGTCGGTGATCAGAACGATGTTTAAGGCATGGTTTGCATCAATCGTATAATTATCGAAGAAATAATCTATGGCCTGATACCCATCCTCAAATCCTCCGGACGCAACCAGACCTGATGTTGCTGTGGCAAGTTGAGCTGCACTTCCCCACTGGCCGCCGCCAACAGTATGTGCATGACCTCCCGATCCGGCTGATGTATGGGTGCCTGTTGCACCATACCCAATCAGTCCATAGTTATTGCTTTCGGATACACCTACACCCGCTGCAGTAAGCTCCGCTTCTAAAGAGCCAATCATGCCACCAAGCCATGCATGTTCGCCGGACATCGATCCTGATTCATCCACGATAAACACAACATCAGCTGCTATAGGGGCTGCTTGAGCAGCTGAAATCCCGCCAGCTACAATAGCTGTTGCTAATGCCAGATAGGTAACTCTTTTTTTGAATTGTTTTTGCATTGTTTATCCTTTAATGTGATATTAAAAAAACAAATGTACTTCTGTACATACTTTAATTAAGCAAAAAACATGCCTGAATTTGATTTTGCCTAATAAAACAGATGGTTGTTATGGTGGCCTGTATTATTAGGCAACGTTTCAGCCTGGTAGTGTAAAAAAATCCGACAGATTTTTTCGGTTCATATATTGGGTTCAGGCGCACAATTCAAAAATCAAGAGCATCACCGTATTTAAACATCCTGAATTAACCGGATAACACCGGCCAAAAAGAGACACGGAAGAGGCCAATCTTGTTTGCTGCAATGGATGAAATAATTCGCGCGTTTTGCGTAACCCAAATATCAACGCAGCAGGTGCGAGAGGTTTAGTCAAGCAGTTTTTCAGTGGTGTTTTTGTTTTATATCGAATCGCTGCAGGGCGGTAAAATTGTTCGAATTATCGACTGATAGATAACCTCTAGCGTTGCAAACAGTAGCAACCGATTATAAAATGCGCCGTCGCTGTGTGAGCGAAATGCGATTGCTTGATCGCCAGTAATTGGTGATAGCAAAACTGTCAAAACAATAGAAGTTGATGTAGATCAATAATTAGATAAAGCATTATAGGCAACATAGCGACTTATGTGTCGTTTTGTAACGATACATTTTCAATGTAACTGTTTAAGGAATAATAAAATGAAATTTTCAGCATTTTTAATTGTTATATTATCTACATTTGCGTTAATGGCATGTTCACCATCTGCACCTGATTCACCCGATCCAGATAGTTATGGTACGACCATTAAACCTGATCATCATATACCAGAAGAACACCGCTAAGCAGCTATAGATAATATAATAGCTATACTGGATTCATCGTTAATTTTGGTTAACGTGAATCCAGTATTTTTTTGGCCTGATTATGGGGTCAATTATGGGGTCAAGTCTTGTGTTGCAACAATTAATGCTATAACCTGCGCAATATTCCAATATTGAAATTGATAATGGCAAGGCCGTTAAGAATTGAATTATCCGGTGGTTTGTATCATGTGACCTCGCGAGGAGATCGCCGAGAGGACATTTATCTGGATGATGTTGACCGCAGTAACTGGGTGACATTGTTTGGCCATGTTTGCAAACGGTTTAACTGGGTTTGTCACGCCTACTGTTTGATGGATAACCACTATCATATTGTTGTGGAAACAGCAGAAGCGAATTTGTCCAAAGGGATGCGGCAATTAAATGGTGTTTATACTCAGAATTTTAATCGCAGGCACAATCGAGTAGGGCATGTTTATCAGGGGCGTTATAAAGCAATTCTGGTGGATAAAGACAGTTATCTGCTCGAATTGTCGCGTTATGTTGTTTTGAATCCGGTACGGTCAGGTGAAGTCAAAGCTGTCGAACAATGGTCCTGGAGCAGTTATTCAGCGATGACTGGCAAAAGCGATCGTCCTGATTGGTTGCAAACAGATTGGGTACTGGGACAGTTTGGTAAACAACGCAAGCGAGCCATTGCAGCCTATATTGATTTTGTCCATGCGGGAATGAAATTGCCAAGCGTTTGGGTTGATCTGCGCGGGCAGATTTATCTTGGTAAGGAGGAATTTGTCAAAACCATGCAGCAGCATATGCAATCCGATAAAAATATCAGTGAAATTCCGCGCGCGCAGAGAAGGGCAGCAGCCAGACCGCTTTCGTATTATTCTTCTTTTGCTAACAGAAATACAGGGATTGCAGCAGCCTATCAAACGGGTGATTATTCGATGAAAGCGATTGCGGATGAATTTGGCTTGCATTATGCAACGGTCAGCCGGATTATTAAGAAAGCCGGGTTGTGATGGCGTTACATTTCAAATTCTGGCTTTTGTGTGCGCTTTATGACCGAATTCATGTTGTTTCCAGTGCTAATAAAATTGCATGAATAAATATTTAACTGGAATTGATAGAATGAAGCTTTAAATGGAGTTATTTATGTTTGTAAATTGGGTTAGAAACTTATTTCTGATAATAACTGTATTACTTTTAGTAACAGTGAGTCAGGCTGTGTTGGCTGAGGCTGTTGAATCAACCGAGCCGAAGACCGCCAAGCGGATAGTGCTGGTTATCGGTGAAGGAAACGATTTTGCCGGCTGTGAAAAGCTTGGCAGTGTTGCCGGACAATCGGAAGAAAGTGACAATGAAAAGCCGTATCCACAGCGTTTGATTATCGCCAGAACCAATCTTCAAAAAGCAGCGGCTGATTTGGGGGCAGACACTGTTCATGTGTTGAATTCCAATACAACACGTTTTGAGGTGCCCGGTGTTATCAAGCAGATCATCTTTTCAGGAGAAGCTTATGCCTGTGAATAACACATTGCGACGGATAGTTGTCAGCACGGTCTGATTTTCCGGCGGGAAATTCATGACGATGAGATTCTATGTAGATTTATGATAGTTTTGCTTTTTGGGGTTTGTTGGAAAATAACACGGGAATCCGGTAATGATAAAACCACTTGCTGCAGATCAGCTTTATATAATATGTGATCTGGATCAGTTTGATTTCGAAACCACCGATCAACTGGATGTACTTGAGGAGGTGGCCGGTCAGGATCGCGCTTTAAAGGCGTTGCAATTGGGGGTGAATATTCGGCATGACGGGTATAATTTGTTTGTGCTCGGTCCAACCGGTCTGGGTAAACATACGGTCGTACGGGATTATCTTGATAAGCAGTCACAAACCCGAGAAATGCCGCCGGACTGGGTTTATGTGAATAATTTCGATAAGCCGTCAGAACCTATTTCGATCAGCCTGACCAGCGAGCATGCCACTATTTTTCGTCAGGATATGCATCAGTTGGTTGAGGACTTATGTAGCGCCATTCCGAGCGCATTTGAGACCGACGAGTATCATTTGCGTTTACAGGAAATTGATGACGATCTGAAAAAAACGATCGAATCCGCTTTCAGCACCTTGAATGATGAAGCGGAAGCCAGCAACATGCGGTTGCTGCGAACGCCACACGGTTTTGCATTTGCGCCCGTGAAAGACAATGAAGTCATCAAACCCAAAGAATTTGATGCGCTGCCTGAAAAGGAACAACAGCGCATCGAAAAAGCGATTAATACCCTGGAAGAAAAACTGACCGCGCTTTTACGTATGCAACCGCAATGGCAACGGGAGGCGCGTAACAGAATAAAGGAACTCAACCGGGAAATCGTGATGTTTGCTTCTGGTCATTTGATTGATGAACTGAAAAACAAGTATCAATATCATCCGGTGATTCTGAAATATTTGGAGTCCGTCCAGCAGGACGTCATCAATAATCAGCAGAATTTCCGCCGTGAGGAAGACACCACGCAGCACATGCATGTGCCGCTTATGAAAATGCCGGCTTTCAAGCGCTATGACGTGAATATCCTTGTCGATCATACGCAGCACGACGGTGGTGTGCCGGTTGTGTTTCTCGATCTGCCCAATTATGCCAACCTGATCGGTGCCGTAGAATATACCGTGCATATGGGGGCGTTACAGACTGATTTTACGTTAATCAAAGCGGGTGCGCTGCATCAGGCCAATGGCGGTTATCTGATTATTGATGCGATGAAATTGCTGATGCAACCGTATGGCTGGGAAGGGCTCAAGCGTGCGTTGTTTTCGCAGCAAATCAAGATTCAATCGCTTGGTCAGATTTACAGTATGGTCAGCACAGTGTCGCTGGAACCTGAACCGATTCCGTTGAATATCAAGGTAGTATTGATTGGAGAACGCAGGCTTTATTACCTGTTGCACGCCTATGATCCGGAATTCAAACAGTTGTTCAAAATTGCGGCGGATTTCGATGACCGAATGCACCGTACCGATGATAACCAACAGGTTTATGCCCAGATGATAGCAGGACTGCAGCGACGTGATCAATTGCGGCCGTTTGATCGTTCCGGTGTGGCGCGTATTATTGAACACGGCGCCAGACTTGCCGGAGACGCAGAAAAGCTTTCGATCAATGTAATGGATATGTCCGACGTGTTACGTGAGGCAGATCATTATGCCGTCATGTCTAATCAATCGGTCGTCAATGGTGAACATGTGCAACAGGCCATTGATGCACAGATTTATCGCGGCGACAGAGTTCGGGAGCTGTTGCAGGAGGCAATTAATCGCGGCACCTTGATGATTGATACCGAAGGTTCCAAGACAGGGCAAATCAACGGCCTCGCGGTGATGCAACTGGGTAATGTCAGTTTTGCCATTCCATCCCGGATCACGGCGACTACCCGGCTTGGCAATGGAAAAGTGGTGGACATTGAGCGCGAGACAAAACTCGGCGGGGCGATTCATTCCAAAGGTGTTTTCATCCTGTCTTCGTTTCTGGCGGAACGTTATGCCAAAGATTATCCTTTATCGCTTTCGGCCAGCCTGGTGTTTGAACAATCGTATGGGCGGATTGATGGCGACAGTGCATCTATGGCTGAACTATGCAGTTTGCTTTCCGCATTGTCGGGGCTCACGATACGGCAGAGTCTCGCCATGACCGGTTCGGTCAATCAGCGCGGTGAAGCTCAGGCTATAGGCGGGGTTAATGAAAAAATTGAAGGTTTTTTCGACATCTGTAAGTTTCGTGGATTAACCGGTGATCAGGGGGTATTGATTCCTGCCAGTAATGTCAAACATTTGATGCTGAGAGCGGATGTGATCGATGCCTGTGCAAACGGGCAATTTGCCGTTTATGCCTACAAAAATTTTGATGAAGCGATGGAAGTGTTAACCGGTGAAACAGCAGACCGGATAAATGCCAACGTCGAAGAACGTCTGCGTGAACTGGAGAATATCCGTCAGAAATTGTCCAAAGGCAGTAAAGAAACACCAAACGGCAATGAAAAAAATGGCGATTAACCGAATCCTGGTTGCACTGGATACGAGCACCGCAAACCGGCATATTTTGCAGGCCGCGATCACATTGGCAAACCGGTTGAACGCACAACTCAACGCACTGTTCATTGAAGATGCTGACTTGCTCAAAGCAGCCGAATTGCCGTTCGTGCGTGAAGTAACATACGGTTCTTCATCGGGTAAGACGATGAATGTCGCTGGTATGGAGCGCTCGATAGCTTCACAGACAGCACGGCTTCGCAAGCTGGTTGAAACAATTGCGCAACAGAATCAGATTAAAATCCCATTTGATGTGCTACGCGGGAATGTTGCACATGAGTTGTGCAATACCCCGGGTCGGTCTGATTTGCTGGTCATCGGAAAAAATACGTTAACACTGGGTAAAAGTCAGAAAATCGGCAGTATTACGCGGCTTGTTTTGTCTTCCGCCGGTTGTAATCTGGCTGTACTGCAATATGGTTGTAACATAGAACGCCCGGTAGTGGTGAGTTTCAGCGGCAGCGAAGCCAGCCAGCGAGCACTCTTGTTAGCGATAGAGCTTGCCCATGAAGACCATAATCAGTTGATCGTCATATTGCCGGCTGTTGATGATGTAACATACCGGCAACTGTGTAGAATGATTCAAGAAAAAATTGTGGATCAACGGTTACAAGTCAGTCTGGCGAGGCTGCAAGAAAACAGTGCTGAGCAGATTCTGTCGGTGATTCAGCAGTTTCATGGCCGTATATTTTTGGTGGAAAGTGACAACACTTTTCTGACCCAATTGCAAAAACAGGCTTTAGTCATGCAGGCTAATATTCCAGTTATATTGTTGCGTTAAAAAGGCCTGAGTGGTTTGAGTTTATTTTGGGTTAAATCGAAATTCGAAGGAAAGCGCATTGAAAACTTTTCAATGTCATTGCGGTAATAGTCTGCATTTTGAAAACAGCTACTGTCTTTCATGCAATCGGATGGTCGGTTATCTGCCCGAAGAAAGGCAGTTAAGTGCTTTTGAACTGCTTCAACAGGGCCTTTGGCGGGCTTTATTTAATGATCGGGCATACCGACAGTGCAAAAATTACCTGGATTACAATGTATGCAACTGGATGGTGGCAGAGGACGACGATTCTGTAATGTGCTTGTCATGCCGACTTAACCATATTATTCCAAACCTTAATGAAACTAAAAATATTACCTTGTGGTATCGTATAGAGCAGGCCAAAAGACGGCTGCTCTATACGCTGTATAGCTTGAATTTACCGGTTATCAATCGCTTTCAAGATCCCGCCAGAGGGTTATGTTTCGAGTTCTTAAGCGACAAAGCGGATTTGGGCGAGTTCAACGATGGAACAGGCACTAGTCAAAAGATTATAACAGGCCACCATTTTGGCAAAATAACCATTAATCTTCTTGAAGCGGAACATAGTTCACGTATGGCAATGCGCGACAAAATGAATGAGCGTTATCGCACATTGTTGGGCCATTTTCGTCATGAATCGGGGCATTATTACTGGGATCTATTGATCAATGAGACTGTCTTCGTTGATGCCTTCAGAGAAATGTTCGGTGACGAACGGTTGGACTATGATCAGGCTTTAAGTAACTATTATGAATATGGACCGCCCCAATCTTGGCAGGATCAATGGATTAGCGCATACGCCAGCGCTCATGCATGGGAAGATTGGGCTGAAACCTGGGCGCATTATCTGCATATGGTGGATACGCTTGAAACGGCGCATGATTTTGGTTTTCGCATTCACGGCTATGATATTTCGGCTCCGGGAGCAGGAATAAAGATGGGAAGCGGTTATTTTAAGCCGGTTATTTTCGATGCATTGTTTGAAGACTGGCGCCGGCTTTCGGTTGCGTTAAACGCGCTGAACCGCAGTATGGGAATGGATGATGCCTATCCATTTGTAATTTCTAATAGAGTGCTTGACAAGCTTCGTTTTGTTCATCGGGTTGTGACGGATGCTAACCATCAGGCTTGGCGTTTTTGTTTTCCCAATCAAAACGAGGCAACCGATTGAAGGCCTGGCGCAGTCCGTCATTCCATTTTTTTTGCAATGATTTATACAGCGGTGAATTCAACGTCAGTTTCTGGTGATAAGGATTTTGAATGGCATCGCAGGTATGAATGGCCAGCTCTATCGGCGGTCCAACAGAGATGTTGCTGCGAATCGTGGATTCGAGCGATACCAGGGCGCAGCGTGCGGCATCCTCCAGTGACGTGGTCGGCGATATGATGCGGTCCAGTATGGGCTTGCCGTATTTATTTTCACCAATCTGCAAATATGGCGTGTCTGATGATGCGCTGATATAATTACCTTGTGGATAAATCAGATAAATTTCCGGCGCCTGTCCGGTTATTTGGCCGCCCAGAATAAAGCTTGCCCCAATGCCGCCATTGCCACTTTTTTCCATGGCGTCGGCATGTTGGCGTTGTTCTTTCTGGCTCAGTTGACCGACATAATGGGCAAGTTCGTGCAAATGCTTGCCTTTGTGCAGGCTCATTTTGGCTCTGGATTCTTCGAGATCGGTTTTGATGTTGTTGATTACCGCTTGTGATGTCGCCAGATTGCCGGCGGTTAACAAGACGCAGGTGCGGTCATCAGGCCAAACAAAAGTATGCATCTTGCTGTATGTGGTGACGTAATCGACACCCGCATTGGTTCTTGAGTCGGATGCAAACACAATGCCTTTGTTGACGCTGATGGCAAGACAGTAAGTCATAGAGTAATAAGTTAAAGAAAGCAGTCCAACGCACAAAAATCGCGCCATGAAAAAGTCGCCATTATATCGATTAGTATATTACTTTGAAATCATGTTATAAAAAGATTGTTGAAAACAAATAAAATGACTTTATGGCTATCCGTTGGGGCAGTTACAAGGTAAAAAATCTTTACGATGAGTTGCTGCGTGCAACAGGCCGCCCAAGACCTGCAGCGCAGGCATTGTGCAGTTATTTGCGTACCTTAAAAGACAAGGAAATTGAAGAATATAAGGTGGCCGCAGAGTCTGCTATCCATGTCATGGGTATCACGTTTACCGTCTATACCGAAGAAGAAGGCTCCATCGACCGCGCGTGGCCTTTTGATATTATTCCACGCATTATCGATAAGCAAGAATGGCTGACAGTCGAACAAGGGCTTAAACAACGTGTTCAGGCTCTGAACCTGTTTATAGACGATCTTTATCATCAGCAGAAAATTGTTAAGGATGGGATTTTTCCAGCAGTGTTATTGGAAGATTCCAAAAATTTCCGTCCCGAATGTGTTGGTGTCAATCCACCTCTGGGTATCTGGGCGCATATTTGCGGTTCGGATCTGGTGCGCGATAAGGACGGGACTTTTTACGTACTGGAAGACAATCTGCGGGTTCCTTCAGGCGTTTCGTATATGCTGGAGAACAGGCTGGTGATGAAACGCCTGTTCTCAGAAATGTTTGAACAATACAATATCCTGCCTGTCGATGATTATCCTTCACAACTCTATGACACGCTGGCGGCCTTGTCACCACGGCCAGGGGATCAACCCGAAATCGTTGTCCTGACCCCCGGCATTTATAATTCGGCTTATTTTGAACATGCTTATCTCGCACAGCAAATGGGTGCAGAACTGGTAGAAGGTGGCGACTTGACAGTTGATGACAATAACATTGTCTACATGCGTACCATTGAAGGTTTGACACGCGTTGATGTCATTTATCGCCGTATCGACGATCTTTTTCTTGATCCTGAAGTGTTTAACCCGGATTCGCTACTGGGTGTGCCCGGGTTGATGCGCGCCTGGAAAGCCGGCAAGGTGGCGCTGGCCAATGCACCGGGTGCGGGCGTGGCTGATGACAAGGTTGTTTATGCTTTCGTGCCTGAAATCATTAAATATTACCTGGATCAGGATGCCATTATTCCCAATGTGCCAACGTACAAATGCATTAACAAGCCGGAACGGCAGTATGTGATAGACCATATCGATGAGATGGTTGTGAAACCGGCCAATGAATCGGGTGGTTACGGCATGCTCATCGGGCCGCAGGCCAGTAAGAAAGAACGCGAAAAATTTATCCGTTTGATCAGGCGTGATCCGCGCAACTATGTCGCGCAACCGATGCTGACTTTATCGACCGCTCCGACGCTGGTGGATAATCATGTAGAGCCGCGCCACCTGGATTTAAGGCCTTTTATCCTGAGCGGTGAACAGATCAATGTAACGATGGGAGGACTGACCCGCGTTGCGTTACGCAAAGGTTCAACCGTTGTCAATTCTTCACAAGGTGGCGGCAGTAAGGATACCTGGATTGTGGATATGGAGGCGACATGACAATGCTGTCACGTGTTGCCAACCGGGTGTACTGGATGGCGCGTTATCTCGAAAGGGCGGAGAATACCGCGCGGTTGGTTAATGTCAACACACACTTGTTGCTTGATTTGCCCAAAAAAATACGATTGGGATGGGAACCGATTCTCGATATTACCAGTCTCCGCGATTATTTTTATGAATTGTATGAAGAGGTCGATGAACGCAATGTGATTCGTTTCATGGTATCGGATACCCGGAATCCTGATTCCATACTCGGCTCATTGAACATGGCGCGTGAGAATTCGCGTACTATCCGGGATATCATCCCGCGCGAAGCGTGGGAACAGGTTAATACCCTTTACCTGACCAGCAAGACGCATTCCCGTAGTGCAGTTACGCAACGGCACCGCTATGATTACCTGCGTTCCGTTATTTTAGGCGTGCAGACGATTAGCGGTATGTTGGCGGGTACCATGACGCATGATGAAGCGTATGAATTTTTGCGAATGGGGCGTAATCTGGAGCGTGCTGATATGACGACACGGATTATTGATGTGCGTTCGGCTTCGCTGCTGCCCGATATGCCTGAAGAATTGACGCCTTTTGCCAACATCCAGTGGGTGAGTGTGCTCAAATCATTGACCGCCTATCAGATGTACCGGAGAAAAATACGGCAACGTATTCGAAGAGCGGATGTATTAGCGTTTCTGCTTCAGGAAGAACATTTTCCGCGTTCTTTTTACCATACCTTATGCCAAGTCAACGCTTGTTTGGATAACTTGCCGCGCAACGGTAAAATTATGCAGCTCATAGCACAATTGCAGAAGAAACTGTTACGTGCGAATTTAGAGAAATTCAATCAGGACAAATTGCATGACTTCATTGATGAGCTTCAGCTTGGTGTAATTAAAATCAACGATACAATCAGTAAGAATTATTTCTAATTCTGGAAATCTTCCGCATTTGGTGTTTTTTAGCTGCGTAGTTCGGTGGCTTAAAATATTAACAATTCGATAATTGTTAACAATCTCTGGTCGATACGGATCTCAGCACAAAAAGTGTTCTTTTCTGTTCGGCTTTTTTTGCACCATACTATCTGATTATCAGGTCAAGTTCAGTAAGAACAGCGACAGACATTACTGATGACCGCAATTAAATAACAGGATTAAAAAAATGACAGAGCAGGACAAAACACCCGTCGAAGCCTCAAGTCTTTCTTTGGACCAGGTTTTTCTGCTACTTGAGCAGCAGGAAACTGATCAATTAAAAGCTTTATTGGAGCAAACGCACCCTGGGCAATTGGCCGATATTCTGGAAGCCATGCCGCCCAAGAAGCGGGGACAATTATGGGAGTTAATCCCGGAATCTCTGGAAGCTGACACACTGTCACTGCTGCACGATGAAGTCAGAAACAGCTTGATCGTCAGGATGGAGCCAGAAGAACTGGTTGCCGCTGCCGAACAAATGGATGTAAACGATCTGGCTTATATGATAGAGGAATTTCCGGATCATATCAGGCAATCCATCGCAGAAAAATTACCCGATGATATTCTGGAACACCTGGAAACCAATCTTTCTTTCGAGGAGGGAACGGCAGGCCGTTTGATGAGCCAGGATGTCATCACGGTCAGAAACGACGTTACGCTTGAAGTAGTACTGCGCTATTTGCAACTGCATAAAGAACTTCCCGAATATACGGATGGTTTGATGGTGATAGACCGTGAGGGGTATTACCAGGGAAAACTGTTACTCAACAAAGTGCTGACCTTGGACGAAGACATGCTGGTTAAAGACGTCATGGATACGCAACATCAGGCTATTCCGGCAACGGACGATGAGCATGAGGTCACGCTTTTGTTCGAGAAATTTCATTTGGTCTCGGCTGCAGTTGTGGATGAAAATAATCGTTTACTCGGACGTATTACTGTGGATGACGTGATTGATATTTTACGCGCAGAAGCTGATCGTACAATGCTGGGACGAGACGGTCTGGATGAAGAAGAAGATTTGTTTGCGCCTGTTATCAGCAGCACCAAGCGTCGCACGGTATGGCTGGGTATCAATTTAATTACTGCATTTCTGGCTGCCTGGGTTATTGGTATGTATACCGATACGCTTGATAAAATCGTTGCGCTGGCCGTGCTAATGCCGATTGTCGCAAGCATGGGTGGAATTGCGGGTAGTCAGACATTAACGTTGACGATTAGGGGACTCGCGCTTGATCAAATTACCAGCGGCAATCGTTTTTGGCTGGCGCGAAAAGAAGCCTTTATTGGAATTCTAAACGGCATGTTATGGGCAGTGGTCATTGCGCTGCTGGCCTGGCTCTGGTTCCGGGATACCGGTATCAGCCTGGTGATTGCGGCAGCTATTGTTATCAATCTAATCGCAGCTGCAGTATCCGGTATCGCCATACCCTTGATTCTTCAGCGTATAAACATTGATCCAGCGCTATCCGGCGCGGTTATTTTAACGACCGTTACAGATGTTGTTGGATTTATGAGTTTCCTGGGATTGGCGACCTATTTTCTTCTATAAAATAGAAGTTAACTTTATGTTAGGTCAAAATAGAAGCCGTATGCAATGAGTAAGCCCGAATTTAATCACCAAAATACTAGTGCTATTTCAATTTGATATTGCCGTGTACAGCACCCACAAGATATTTTGTCACAAGGCGCAGAACGCAGACAATGGTTATTCCATTGACAAGTGCTGCAACACAGTGACAGGATATCTTGTGAGTGCCCGCTGGGTTAGCTTTTCAGTGCCACTGACTGCGTTAGGTCTTTTGACAAGGGAATAACCATTGCCTGCAAGACCTG
>JAGRFM010000218.1 GCA_020446045.1 Nitrosomonas sp. | reverse complement strand
TCTGAGCCAACGCCCATTGCATGATGTCGAGACTCTCGTCAATCACGCGGCCATCGGCCAGTTTTAAAACCGGAACGGTGCCTTTGGGCGAGCATTCGAACAGTGCTGCGGGCTTGTCGCGCAGGTTGACTTCTTGCTGATCCACTTCGATACCGCTGATGGTAATGGCCATGCGCGCACGGATGGCATAAGGACAGCGGCGGAACGTATAGAGTAGGGGTTTCATTGTTTGAATGAAAGAATACTACAGGGTGACTTTAATTGAGTTCGCTATTATAACGGAATAGCGGGGCTGATAAATTTACCGTAAAGCATAATTGCAGTTGTTACTTGGGGGTGTCGTCATGTGTTATGTGCATTTATGCGTGTGCAGATTTTTGATGAATGTTTGTGAAAAGTGCGCAGGGCATAGCCTTAGCTATGTCCAAGTACCTTGAACAAGCAGGCGCAAAAATCTGCCACGCCCTTCGGGTTTGCTTTTCGAACAAAATTATCGTCGTTTTTGCACCTTGAATATGCTTTAGCATGTCCTGCGGCCCAAAAACTTGATTCTTTTGCCCGAAAAACAAACAGAACTGTACATAACGCATGACGACACCCCCTAAGTTTGTCAGCGATCGAAATGTTCATTTCAAATTTTGAACATACCAGTTCATTGCCGCTTGAAGTCCTTGCTGAATGGCATAGGTCGGTTCGTATCCCAGCAGATTGCGCGCTTTGCTGATATCGGCCTGGGAATGGCGTACATCGCCATCGCGGAAATCGGCGTATTGTGGCTTGTGCGATTCCAGATGCGGGAATCGATCAAGTAACAGGGCGTGCATCATGTGATAGAGCTGGTTCAGGCTGGTGCGCCCGTTTAACGCAACGTTATAGACCTGGTTGATTGCGGCTGGGTCGTCTGTTAATGCGGAAAGCAGATTGACCTGGACGACATTGTCGACATAGCAGAAGTCCCGGCTGGTTTCGCCGTCACCATTGATATAAAGTGGTTTGTTTTTAATCAGTGCAGAAACCCAGAGCGGTATCACGGCAGCGTAGGCGCCGTTGGGATCCTGGCGCGGGCCGAAAACATTGAAGTAGCGCAGCCCGATAGATGGCGTGCCGTAACAGCGTGTGAACACATCGGCATAAAGCTCGTTGACGTATTTGGTTACCGCATAAGGCGAGAGTGGTTGCCCGATGACTGATTCAACCTTGGGCAGACCGGGGTGATCGCCATAAGTAGAACTCGATGCGGCATAAACAAAGCGCTTGACGTTGGCATCACGGGCTGCAACAAGCATGTTCAGAAAACCGGTGACATTGTTGTCATTAGCTAGAATCGGATCATCGATCGAACGCGGAACCGACCCCAGCGCCGCTTGATGCAATACAAAATCAACGTTTTTGCAGATAGTCTTGCATTCTTCCAGGCTGCGGATATCACCCTCAACAAACTCAAAATTATTCCAAAGACTGGGGCCGACAATTTCACTGACTTGGTCCAGGTTATGTTGGTAACCCGTCGAGAAATTATCCAGGCCGATGACTTTCTGATTGAATCGTAACAAACCTTCAAGCAGGTTGGAGCCGATGAAGCCAGCTACACCGGTAATCAACCAACGGTATTGCCGTTCGGATAAATGCCGTTGAATTTCCTGATATCGAGTCATTTGCTATTTTGCTGTATTGTAATCATAATCGCCACACATGTAACCCTGCATGCCGGAGCGCCAATTCATTAAATTTGGATTTGACATCGATTAAGCAGCCGTTCTCTAGTATTTTTGCTAGAATATCGGGGATGGGTTTCGTTAAAAAATCCACATGCGAGACCGCGATTATCATGGCTTCCGCACGAGGTAGATTTTCCCAGGTTTCAAGCGTTATACCGTATTCATGCATGGCTTCTTCGGAATCGGTAACCGGGTCGCACACATGAATCTCGATGCCGTAGTCCTCAAGTTCGCGGATGACATCAATGACTTTGGAATTCCTGAGATCCGGGCAATTTTCCTTGAATGTCAAGCCGAGTACGTTAACCTTGGCGCCGCGTACGTTGAATCCGGCTTTGATGATTTGCTTAATCGTTTGTTCCGCGACATATTTCGCCATGTTGTCGTTGATACGACGGCCTGCCAGTATCACTTGCGGCATGTATCCTATCATTTCGGCTTTATGCGTCAAGTAATAGGGGTCCACCCCAATACAATGGCCGCCAACCAGACCGGGCCGGAACGGCAGGAAGTTCCATTTGGTTCCGGCAGCTTCCAGAATATCCAGGGTGTCGATGTCCAGTCGGTCAAAAATCATCGCCAGTTCATTCATGAGTGCGATGTTCAGATCGCGTTGCGTATTTTCAATGACTTTTGCGGCTTCGGCGACTTTGATGCTTGCCGCGCGGAAAACACCTGCGGTGACCACACTTTCGTACAGCGCTGCGACTTTATTCAGAGTGTCTTCATCATCGCCCGACACGACTTTAACAATGGTCGTCAGCGTATGCTGTTTGTCGCCAGGATTGATACGCTCCGGTGAATATCCGACATGGAAATCCTGCTTCCATTTCAGGCCGGAACATTTCTCCAGTACCGGAATACAGACATCTTCTGTTGCGCCGGGATAAACGGTTGATTCATAGACGACAATTGAGCCCGGTTTTATGTTTTTGCCAACCGTTTCGCTGGCACCGATCAAAGGCCTGAAATCCGGTTGGTGCGCCTGGTCTACAGGGGTCGGTACCGCAACCACAATATAGTCGGCTTGCTTTAAATCAGCAGCTTCAGTGGTATAGATGAGTTGTTTTGCTTGTTGTAACTCTTCGGTTGAAACTTCACCTGTTGGGTCAATATGTTGTCGGTAACTTTGAATTTTGCTGCTGGACAGGTCGAACCCAATCGTGTGTCTTTTTTTACCAAACTCAACCGCCAGCGGCAAACCCACATAACCCAACCCAACAACTGCAACAACACTCATAATTTTCTCCGTTAAAGCAGACCTAAAAATGAACTACTACTCTTGTACGATATAATTTTAAAAAAAGCTAGTGTAATGTATAGTGTATATCTTTTAACTGTATAAAACATTTAAAAATAACGGGCTTTTTATTATGAATTTGCGGCCTAAAATATATTTCAATTATGTTTTGCCGTAGTTCGTTAGTCTAGACACAGTTTTTTGAAAACGATCAACCTACAACAGTAAGCAACCGGATTGGAGAAAAATATGTATAGCCTTTCTTTTCGTATCTTGAAAAAGCGCCATTTAACTGCATTTTTGTCGATGATTTTCAGCCTTTTTGTCATCTTCAGTTTGACCGGTTGTGGAGAAGCGAAAGATGCAGAAACCTTGATTTCAGAAGCCAAAGAGTATCAAAAGAATGGCGATAATAACGCAGCTATTATTCAACTCAAGAATGCCCTGCAGCAAGAACCTAATCATAAAACTGCGCGTTTTATGCTGGGTGTGCTTCTGCAACAGAATAAAGATTTATTAGCCGCCGAGAAAGAACTGGAAAGAGCATTGGAGTTTGGCGCCGAAGTTGAAACAGTCCTTCCCGTTTTAGCTAAAGTACAATTTGACTTGGGTAAATTTCAACAACTTCTCGATACGGTCGGACGTTATCCTGATAATAATTTGGTTGAAGTGAAAGTTTTATACGGTAAAGCGTTGCTAGCTACTGGTAAACTTGAGGAATCTAAAGTGTTGTTGGACCAATTGCTTGCAGAGAATCCAGACGCAACAGAAGTTTTAATCGGATTGGCACAACTTGCATTATCTGATAAAGATCTGGATTCGGCCAATCAGTTGGCAAATCAAGCGATAGAAAAGAATCCAAATGATTCTTCAGCATGGTTGTTTCAGGCTAGATTGTTGCAGGCTCAGAATAAAGCAGAACAAGCCCTGGAAGCTTTTGAAAAAGTTATTCAACTGACGCCGGATAATATCAGCGCTTATAATAGTAAAGCGTCTATTGAGATTAATTTGCAACAATTCGAAGAAGCAAAAAAATCGATTGAGCGTGCACGCCAAATTGCTCCTGACAGTCTTATGTTGTATCACATACAAGCATTGTTAGATTTTAGACAAGGAAGTAGTGCTGAGGCGTTAGAGTCAATACAGACGGTGTTGAGCGCAGCACCTGAACATTTGCCCAGTGTATTACTTGCTGGAGAGATTCAGTTATCTCTGGGGTCGTTTTCTCAGGCCGAGCAGTATCTGGAACAATATTTAAAAAGGATTCCCAATAATCTTTATGCGCGCAAGTTGATGATTGAAACATTGCTGCGCAGTAACCAGACTAAGAAGGCTTTAGCTATTCTTGAACCCACCTTGTCGGAATCAGTACAAGATGCTCAGTTACTTGCACTGGCGGGCGAAGTGTATATGCGAAGCGGAGATTTTACGAAAGCAACGGAATTTTATGAAAAAGCAGATGAACTTATTCCCAATAATGCCTCCATCCATATGGCGCTTGGTTTGAACAGGCTGGCAATGGGTGATCGCGAGCATGGTATTGAAGAGCTTGAACTTGCTTCGAGTCTTGATACGAATTCACCCCGTGCAGGTTTGTTACTGATATTGGCTCATCTTCGAGACAATGCGCCAGATAAAGCGCTTTCAGTGATTAATGAGCAGATGAAAAAAGATGCACAGAATCCACTTTTTCATAATTTAAAAGGGGTTGCTCTGCTCAGCAAGGATGATGTCGGTAAAGCGCGTGAGAGCTTTAACCAGGCAGTTGCGCTTCAACCGGATTATTTTCCTGCGCTGAGCAATCTGACCCGATTGGATATACAAGATCAAAAGCCGGAAATTGCTAAAAACCGATTTGAAGCCATTTTAAAAAAAGACGACAAGAATATTAAAGCTATGAGTGCTCTGGCTAATTTGGCGCTAATTCAAGGGAAAAAAGATGAAGCGACCCGGTGGATGGAGTTGGCCAGTAACAAAAATCCCAATGAACTGGAGCCCATGTTGCAATTGACGGCACATTATCTGCGAGTTGGTGAAAATGAAAAAGCGTTGCTTTTGGCGCGTAGGCTCAATGGTACATATCCTAACGAACCGCGTGTGCTAGAAATATTAGGCAGAGTGCAACTCGCTCATGAAAATCTCACAGCAGCATTAGACAGTTTTGAGCGATTGGCGGCCAGATTACCTGAAGCACCAGCCGCTCATTTGCAGATTGCCGCTATCCATATGAATTTGAAAGACTATACTGCTGCAAATGCCGCGCTTAGAAGAGCCCTGTTTGTTAATCCCGATTATGTGGATGCAAAAGTGTTACTGGTAAGAATCGCCGTGCTTGAAAATAAGATGGAAGATGCACAGACGTTGTCGCGAAAAATACAGAATGACCATGCGGACATTCCACTGGGTTATGAACTGGAGGGTGATATATGGGTGAAACAAAAAAAACCGGAACTGGCGGTAAAAGTTTATGAAAAAGCATTTGAGATTACTCAAAACGGTTCATTGATCACTAAAATCCATAGCGCATTGAATCAGACAGGTGATGCTAAAAACGCAAATGCCAAGGTCACGCAATGGCTCCAGGAAAACCCGGATGATGCGGCCACGCGTTTATATCTTGCCAATGATTACCTCAGTAAGAAACAGTATGCGAATGCAACAAAAGAATATGAGATTATTTTACAGAAAAATCCGCAACATGTGATGTCGCTAAATAATCTGGCATGGTTGTATCAGCAGAACAAAAATCCTCGTGCGCTGGAATATGCGGAAAAAGCAAGCCAGTTAGCGCCGCAGATCCCCGCTGTTCAAGATACGTTTGCATGGATACTTGTGGAAAAAGGAGAGCTTGAGCGCGCATTGCCAATTCTAGAGCGGGCTGCATCGCAATTAACCGAGAATGGCACCGTTCAGTATCATTACGCATATGCTTTGGCGAAGGTCGGTAAACAGGCGCAGGCGAGTCAGATACTTGGGAGAATTACTGCTGCTAATGCCAATTTTCCTGAAATAGAAGATGCCAGATCTTTATTAAAACAAATTCAATAAAAATCTGTGGTGCATTTGAATAAAGGCGCAGTTTCTCAAGATTGAAAAGTAAGTTGAACTAATCGAAGCGCTAAAAAGTTTTGTCGCTATCAACATTTGATGGTACGTCACTTGCTGAGAGCAAAATGTACCATTAAAAATACCGTCATTTTTGCTGATAAGTAAGAAGATATTTTGCGATTTCTTGAGAACTGCGGAACAGAATGTTGCTTGATTTGCCGCGGATGGCATTGGTAAGTGTTTGTTTTAATTGGTGCCCGGGGCCGGACTCGAACCGGCACGGACGCAATGTCCGAGGGATTTTAAGTCCCTTGTGTCTACCAATTTCACCACCCGGGCTAATAAGTATATTTTTACTTACAACATGTTAATGTTGATGTGGATTTCGAAAAAAGTGTGAGATTATACCCTGAAAAAATATGTTTTAGCAGGTTTTTACGGATATACTTTACCCTCACGGCTGTGATTATACCTTATTTGAAGGAATGGTAAGGGGGTATGGCTTGCAGTTTCGTTATTGCAATAGCAGGTTTATTTCATAGTGGTTCTGATTTGGTCTCTTTTTGAAACAACATTTTAATCTGTTGTCGTAAAGAAATATAGACATGAATCAGGCTATTTTTTAGGCGAAAACACCGCCTGGTTTCGTTAAAAATGCACAACAAAACCTACAGATACTTCTTTCTTAGATGTTTTTGGAGTTCAGAAGGGGCGATTTGGAATTACAAGGCGATGAAGTAAGATGCCTAACTGAACTCCCGTCTATCAAGGATAGCTATAATCGGTAACATTTACCGATCTAATCTTAATTGATATGTGTTAGCGCGATTTTATCAGTTTCTGAGTTCTAGAAACTTACACGCTTGCATAAATTGGCTTAAGAAAGATGCATTGATAAAATAATCAATCCCACCGTTACGATACCAATAATCGCAAGATTAAAGCCCAGCTTTTTGAAAGCATCTGCATCTTCTTTCTCTAACATAGCCATTTTTAACCTCCATATTAAGGACTAGTCGGAACAGTAGCGTGCATCAAATTGGGATAATGTTTTTTGATTTGAATCAAAGAAATGTTAAATATGATCTGTATTTAAAATACACAGTTAATCAGTCACATCGAGAAAGACTTAGAAGCATGACCATTTTGATGCTTTTAGACATGTATATACATTAGGGGGTGTCGTCATGTGTTATGTACAATTCTGTTTGTTTTTCGGGCAAAAGAATCAAGTTTTTGGGCCGCAGGACATGCTAAAGCATATTCAAGGTGCAAAAACGACGATAATTTTGTTCGAAAAGCAAACCCGAAGGGCGTGGCATATTTTTGTGCCTGCTTGTTCAAGGT
>JAGRFM010000217.1 GCA_020446045.1 Nitrosomonas sp. | reverse complement strand
GGTGTGATATGTTTTCCAGGCAAGTTCTTTCTCCTATTCAATAGGGTAAGAACTTATTCTGGCGTCCACACTCAACCGGTCAAGATAATTGTCGTCTGACCGGACAGGTTAATTGTCGTCTAATACCTAACCGTGCAACCTTTTTGCTGGCACAGATAATAGGCATATTGTCCGCCATTGCCTTTTGACCAGCAGGATGTCATGGGCGTACCGCAGGAAGCACACGCCACAAAGCCGCGCAAGGGGAAATCTTCATTGATATCCTTGCGCACGGGCGCTTTGGCCTGTCCATTTAAGCGAGTCTGTATTTTCTTGTAGGTTTCAAAACTGATGAGCGGCTCATGATGTCCTTTGATCAGATGAATACCCCAGTCTGACTTATCCAGATATCCGGCATACAGAATGCGGGTGAGAATATCTTTGACTTTTTGCAAGTGAACAACGCCGTGCCCGTTTTTAGGGAAATGTGCAGAAGCATCTAAAAACCGTTTGACCTCATTTTGTGTTTCAAAATGGCCCGAAGCAAAATTTTCCAGCGCTTCGGCAATAACGGAAGCACAAGGTTCATCCCGAACCAGTAATTTCCCATGTTTTCCGACTTTGTCATACACATAACCGGGCGGCGCATTAAAAACAGAATAGCCGTTCATCATGCGCGCCTTCATCCGGTTTTGCACCTGTTCGGCATTCTTTTCGCGTTGATGCGCTGCTACAGAAGCCAGTAGATGTTCCACCAACCGGCTGTCGGAATCATCGCCGAACTCAATGGACGGCGACTCCAATTTTCCACCTGCATTATTAATGGCCGTGCGCAAATGAATATGGGTTTCGATATCTCGCGCCAGACGGCTGATATCGTCGATAATCACAACAAGTTTATCGAGCTTGTGTTTCTTGATATAGGACAGCATCGCCTTCATATTCGGACGATCCAGTAATTTGCCGGACAGCCCTTCATCGCGGAATACGTCTATGACCTCATAGCCTTTATGCTTGGCGTATTCGCGGCAGCGCGTTTCCTGTGAGGCCAGTCCGTGCCCTTCGGTTACTTGTTTGGGACTGGAAACCCGGCAATATATAACAGCCTGCTGCGTCATAAGAGAATCCTCCTACCGATCCCGCCGATTGGCGGCATCCTGAAATGCATGTTGCGTTGTGTTGTGATGCTTTGAATCTAGCACGTTGTTTTTAGCTTGCATAGAGCGCTACGCTTCTTTTCTTCCACGGCCTGCTGGACAGGATGCTTACGGAACGCCGCTGAGACAAACTCTTCCATGATGGTATGAATATAACGGATGATTTCTTCTTCCTTGTCTTTGCCCAGATTGAGCGGCGCAAGATGCTTGCGGTATTTTTCAATATCAAGGGACATGGCAAATCCTTCTGCGCACAAACCCATAGCGTGCGCATTCAAAAAATGATGACAGGAAGAAGTCTACGGTGATGTGTTCTCACATCCGGGCGGCGCGCAAATTAAAAAGCAAACAACAGATGGAAGTTGCTCCACGGGCACGCATAAAAAAAGACGCACGAACGGCGTCTAATAGGAATAGGTATAGCAAATATTTTTTCTAAAATCTAGGAAAAAAATCATATTTTAGTAAAAAATAAATTTTTTTGTACTCCTTTGCACCGAAGACCGGTTTTTGGTACACCCCGATATTGACGCAACATTCCCTGACCAATTTGGCCGCAGTGTCGCAACAATGGCCTTCGAATGTTGGGGGCTGCTATCGGATCATATTGTGGATAAACTAAACCCGCATTGTTATCCGTGGTTATATGCCAGCGCAGGAGATTAATTATAGTAGCGAAATCATGTCATGTTGCATGTCATAATGTAATTATTCAGTATTCTTTGCTTTGTTAAATTAGGTAGCTTGCTAATTTTGGTCTTCATTTTGCTTGATTCCGTTAACAGCTTATTTAAAAATCTGTTTTTATGCTCTAATTGTAGTAATTAAAAAAAATCCAAATATAATCCAAATAACCGCATTTAATGATAAAAAAAAATTTTTATATTGCTTAAAATCATAAATTCTTTTTTGAGCAAGGATGGAAAAAATAAAAAAAATATAGAAGAATAATATCTTAGGTACTGCCAAAACAAGAAAAACTGGTGCAAAAATAGAGAAAATCAAAAGAATAGCTGCATGCCACAAAATCTCAGGAAAGCTATCATTATTCGATACGCCTACTATCAATAAAACAATGTACATAAATAAAGTTGGAATAAAAAAAGCTGACTTTAATACTTCGAGTACTTTTCTTTCTTTACGAATGCACATTATCAAAATCTTTTGATCAGGCTTACAAGATAAATATACTACGCAGAAATACTAGAAGACTGGCTTAGTACCGCTGTGATTGTATCATAAAGGGCAAATGCTCATTATAATCAAGTGTTTTTGTAAACTTTACTTCACAATAGCAGCCATAGAATGGTTTTTGAAATGATTTTTCAGGTAGGGATACACCCAATAGCCAAGCCACGAACTTCACTTGAGCCAAAGTTAATTCTGCAAAATTTATATGTTGACTTTTAAGAAACGCTTTCCAAGCCTCCTCCGTAAGAATGTCTTTAAAAAAATGATTATACCAATCGCTAGCAGGAGCAGAGTCTGGTGTTCCTTTACATGCTGCTAGCACGTGGTGATTGCCGATAAGGCACCCATTCTGGTCGTAGAAACACTGCTGACCTTTATGTCCTATTGGTGGATCTACTTGGTTATGCCCCTCTCGACCACAATGGAAAATGTTTGGGTTTCCGGTTAGGTCATATGGCTGGAAATTTGGGTTATTTCTAGGCGGAAAGCCAGGACAAGGAATGGAAGGTTCTTTTAATTGCAACCCCTCAGGATCATTAAACATCACGGGATTGGCGTTAACGTAGGTATAGGTGTTGAGGCCACCATCGAGGCCGATGGGATCGGAGGTGATGTAGCGTCCGGTTTTAGGGTCGTAATAACGGTTCCAGTTATAGTGAAGGCCGGATTCGTCGTCGTAATATTGCCCGACAAAGCGTAAATTCACGGTTGTACTGCCGGTTGGTGTACCGTTGCCGAAGGCGTCGGACTGCCAGTGCCAGACTGGTGAAGCGCTGCTGTCTGTTGCAACACGTGGTGTACGGAGATGATCGGTGTGTAGATAGACGGTGTTTTCACCGGAATCGATTTGCGCTAACGGTTCACCGTTCAGATAGGCATATTCGCGGATTAGATTGCCGCTGGAATCATATTCGCCGTAAAGCTGACCGCCCAGACCATAGACATAGTGGGTTGTGGAACCGTTAACGGTTTTGCTTGTACGCTGATTATTGGCGTTGTAGACATATGATCCGGCTATCGCCCCCGATATCGTGACATCCTGCACACGTCCGGCTGCATCGATGGTATAGCTGCGCTGTACATCTGTAATGATATTTCCGGCGGCATCGTAAGTGACAGGTGTAGCGTTGATGGCACTGAGCTTGCTGCTGTCAAACGGATAAATATAGCCGGTGCTGCTGCCGTTCTTGCCTTCGGTTAAGCGGTTGCCGATGGCGTCATAGCTGTAATCGAATAATCCCGCATTGCTATTCTCGTTCAAGAGGCGGTATAACGGATCGTAACCGTAACTTGCCGTACCCTTCACAATGATATTACCCGCAGCATCATAGCTGTAATTGTCATTGATCAGGCTGCCGATATGCCGGTCGGTGAGTTGATAGGCCGTGTTGTAGGTGTTGGCCAGAGCGATACCGTTCCCATAGGTCAATTCTTCCATCCCGCCGAACGGCAGATAAGTAATGGCATCGGCCAGAATTGTACCTGTGCCGCCAATATCGGCATTAACACTGTTGATCTGGCCGTTTCTATCAAGACCGTACGTGAGTGTTCTTCCGCTTGGCAAAGTTATACTGGTCACATTGCCGGAAAGGTCATAGGCGTAAGATGCTGTAAAACTCAAGGCACCGCGCGTTTCGATCCAGGGCAATCGGGCTTAATTTTTTAATCTATTAAAACAACACGTTAGAACTGATCAAATTGCCTAGTTTTGACTGTCTCAAATTTTAGGCACCTCTAACCTGATGATTAATATGTGGATTAAAAAGT
>JAGRFM010000216.1 GCA_020446045.1 Nitrosomonas sp. | reverse complement strand
CGACGTGTATCGATTGTCATCAGAACCTGGTGCATGAAGAAGCCGATATGACCGATCTTGATGCGAGCAAGGCACAAGGGAAGCTGGTATTGAAGTCTGACGACTGGGATGAATGGGAAGAAGACGATGATGACGATGATGATTATTGATAAATAAATCGGACTGGAACAATCATTGCAGTATCATTGGAGTTTAAGCGTTAAATGAAAATAGCCCGCATTGCGTGAGAATGCGGGCTATTTTTTTATATCGATTCATAAAAGATAGAAATTAGGTTTAAAAAATGTTGAAAAGAGAAGTAAACAGGAGTTTTATAGATGCAATTTGATCAACTCGGGTTATCAGCCGATCTATTAAAAGCCGTCAAAGATTTAGGATATGAAAAGCCTACCCCGATCCAGCAGAAGGCGGTTCCCGTCATCCTCGAAGGCAAGGATGTTATGGGAGCCGCGCAGACGGGAACGGGGAAGACAGCTGGTTTTACGCTCCCGATGTTGAGGCGTTTAGAAGTTTATGCGAATAAAAGTATGTCCCCCGCAAGGCATCCTTTGCGTGGTCTGATTCTTGTACCGACCCGAGAATTAGCGATACAAGTGTTTGAAAGTGTAAAAGAATACAGTAAATATACGTCATTGAAATCATCGCTGGTTTATGGCGGTGTCAATATTGATTCTCAAATTGCGGTACTTCGCAGTGGTGTTGAAATTCTGGTTGCAACACCTGGTAGATTATTAGATCACATTCAGCAGAAAAATGTGATGCTATCTAATGTCGAATATTTTGTGCTGGATGAAGCAGATCGTATGCTGGATATGGGATTCTTGCCTGATATTAAGAAAATACTCAATTTACTACCGGCGAAACGTCAGAATCTCATGTTTTCAGCCACATTTACGGACGATATTAAGCGTCTGGCGAAACAGTTTTTGAATGATCCGGTTGTTATAGAAACATCCAAGCGAAATTCGGTGAGTAATTTAATTACGCACAGGGTCTTCTCAGTAGATCGTAACCGTAAATCGGATGCGCTAATTCGTTTAATCAACGAGAAAAAAATAGACCAAGCCATAATTTTTACCAATACGAAATCCAGTTCGGATCAATTGGCTAAAAAATTACTTAAGCACAATTTAGCCGCCGCTGCGATACACGGTGACAAGAATCAGCTTCAGCGTTGCCAAGCGCTCAATGAATTTAAGCAGGGAGATATACGGCTGCTGGTTGCCACCGATGTTGCAGCTAGAGGCCTGGATATTGCCGAATTGTCCTGTGTGATTAACTATGAGTTGCCAAATAACCCCGAAGATTATGTGCACCGTATAGGCCGCACGGGCCGCGCTGGTGCGAAAGGGTATGCACTTTCGCTGGTCAGTTCAGACGAACAAAAATATTTAGTTGAAATTGAGAAACTTATCCAGAAAAAAATTAAAGTAGAAACCTTTGACAAGGAAAACGAATCCGGAAAAACTAATAGAAGTAAACGACGTCCGCCAAAAGAAATCAATCAATCAAAACCAAGCCAATCGGTTGAAAAAAAGAATACAATTTTAAAATATCCCGATATCGAAGTCATTTATTTCAATGGTGAATATTCTGTACGGAAAAATACGCTGGCTGCCGTAAAGGCCGATCCGTTATTCACGCAACCCTATATTTCAGACCAATCCGAAGATACAAGTACTCCAATTCGATTAAAACTAGAGAAAGATGCACTAAAATCGATACCCGCTTTATTTTATCCCGCGTTTGGCAAGGGCATATCCGCCAAGAAAAGAAAGGCTTGATTAGTTAAGTTGTATTTTTAGAATAAAAATCGGAGGGGTGTAAATTATTCTCCGCCTTTAAGCCGTTACCAATGAAAGCTCCTCTATTCTACGGCTATTCATTGTAGAGAAGGTTTGGGCGTGGTTACTTAGTTTGCTTTCCAGCAGGAGGGAAGGCCGGCTATGACTGACTAATCTGGTTTTTAGTCATTGTTCGAAGCCACCGGCTTGAGCCGGTGGAATATTCACTATCTGAATGAAGCGCAATAGCCAGCGGGTGCGGCATTGTTCATTCTTTTTTTAATCTGTGATCGCTCCTTTGCTGGCAGTTGATACCAGCTTGGCATATTTCGACAACACACCACGGGTGTAACGGGGAGCTGGAGATTGCCAGGCAGCGCGGCGGTGCGCGATTTCATCGTCGGATACATTGAGCTGCAGCAGGCGTTGTTCGGCGTCGATGGTGATAGAGTCACCTTCCTGTACCAGTGCGATAGTACCGCCGACATACGCTTCCGGTGCGACATGGCCGACGACCATGCCGTAGGTGCCGCCCGAAAAACGGCCGTCGGTGATCAGGCCGACGGAATCGCCGAGACCTTCGCCGATTAACGCGGATGTGGGTGAAAGCATTTCACGCATACCGGGACCGCCTTTGGGGCCTTCGTAGCGAATGACGACAACATCCCCGGCGTTGATTTTGCGATCCAGAATCGCGCGCATACAGGTTTCTTCCGAATCAAATACACGCGCCGGGCCGGTGATTTTTGGGTTTTTGATGCCGGATATCTTGGCCACGGAACCTTCCGTCGACAGGTTACCTTTCAGAATGGCCAGATGGCCTTGCGTATACATCGGATTGTTCCACGGGCGGATGACATCCTGATCGGTGCGCGGTGTTTCGGGAATATCCTTGAGAACTTCGGCGATGGTTTGCCCGCTGATGGTGATGCAGTCGCCATGAATCAAACCGTTGACCAGTAGCATTTTCATCACTTGCGGAATACCACCGGCTTCATGCAGATCGGCGGTGACATAGCGACCAGATGGTTTCAGATCGCAAATAACCGGCACGCGTGCACGAATGGCTTCAAAATCATCGATGGTCAGTTCGACTTTTGCGGCATGCGCGATGGCCAGTAAATGTAGAACAGCATTAGTAGAACCACCAACCGCCATAATAACTGAAATAGCGTTTTCAAGTGATTCACGGGTAATAATGTCGCGCGGCAGAATTTGTTTTTTGATTGCACTGACCAGGACTTCAGCTGATTGACCGGAGCTGATCAGTTTTTCTTCATCTTCCGCGGACATCGTTGAAGAGTAAGGCAAACTCATGCCCATCGCCTCGATGGCGGATGACATGCTGTTTGCGGTAAACATGCCGCCGCACGATCCTGCACCGGGACACGCGTGACGCTCGACTTCGAGTAATTCGTTGTCATCGATTTTGTGTGCGGTGTGTTGACCGACGGCTTCAAACACACTGACAATGGTTAAGTCCTGTCCTTTGTGTTTGCCGGGTTTGATGGTGCCGCCGTAGACGAAAATGGCCGGGACGTTCATGCGCGCGATGGCGATCATTGCGCCGGGCATGTTTTTATCGCACCCGCCAATGGTGATGACGCCGTCCATGCTTTCGGCCTGCACACAGGTTTCGATTGAATCGGCAATGACTTCACGTGAAACCAGTGAATATTTCATGCCTTCGGTACCCATGGAGATGCCGTCGGAAACGGTGATGGTGCCGAACATCTGTGGCATTGCGCCGGCCTGGCGTAGCGACTGTTCGGCTTTGAAGGATAAATCGTTCAGACCTTTATTGCAGGGTGTGATGGTGGAATAGCCGTTGGCGACGCCCACTATTGGCTTATTGAAATCGCCATCGGTGAAACCGACTGCGCGCAACATGGCGCGGCTGGGTGCGTGCTGGATACCCTGGGTGATGGCTTGGCTGCGTTTATTGTCTGACATAGTGACTCCTGAATTGATAAAAATGATACATCGTTTTAATTGTTCGCCTTAAAAGGCATTCGATAGCGTCATTTGCGGCAAATGTGCTTGTTATAATATGCCTATTTTACCGTAAATAAGGCGATAACCCATGCTTGTTCACCCTCAGTTTGATCCTGTAGCCATTTCTCTCGGACCGGTGTCCATACACTGGTACGGGTTGATGTATCTGACTGGCTTTTTGCTATTTTTCATGCTGGGACGGTATCGCATCAAAAACGGCCCTAAAACGGTCATTACCAATGAAGTCCTCGACGATATTCTGTTCTATGGTATGCTCGGCGTGATTATCGGCGGGCGGCTGGGGCATGTGCTGTTTTATCAGTTTGGGTATTATCTGGAAAATCCGTTGCTCATTTTCGCCATCTGGGAAGGCGGCATGTCGTTTCATGGCGGTTTCCTCGGTGTCATCATTGCGATGGTCATTCTGGCACGTAAACATGGCATCCACTGGTTGAATATTACCGATTTCGGCGTACCATTGGTACCGCTGGGACTTGGCGCCGGACGGATCGGCAATTTTATCAACGCCGAACTCTGGGGCCGTCCGACGGATATGGCATGGGGGATGATTTTTCCCTATGTTGATGAATTACCACGGCATCCGTCTCAACTCTATCAATTCTTCCTCGAAGGCATTGTGTTGTTTTTGTTAGTGTGGATTTATTCGGCAAAACCACGTCCAATGGGTGCGGTAACGGGTATGTTCATGGTCGGGTATGGCATTGTACGATCGATTGCGGAATTTTTTCGCGAACCGACAGAAGGGTTTATGGGGCTGCTTACCTTCGGCGTTAGTATGGGTCAGTGGTTGTCGATTCCGATGATACTGGCTGGTCTGGGGCTAATCTTATGGTCAAGACGGACAAAACCGGTACAGCAGGTTGAGAAATCTCGTAAACAGAAAGCAAGAAAAAAAAACGGTGATGCCTAAAATTTAATCGTAGTCTGAACGAAAAAATAGTCCGAATCTTTTTCGCCATTGATTGGGAGGCCGCCACGATCAGCCAGCAGAGTTAAACCGTCAAAAAAGCCGCCTTTAAACCAGCGTTGATAGCCTGCCTCAAAATCAATATTTGAACGGATTTTATAGTGTCCAACGACTTCAATATCATGGCCCAAAAAACTTCCGGCACTACCGCTTTTGTCCTGCAGACTGAGAAAACCGGGCAGTGCGGAACGGGAAAACGCATCGCGTTTCTCAGCGAGCCAATTTAAATGGTGTTTGATGAAGAATCTGAAATGATTAGTCGGGTGAAGTGTTAAACGCCATCCTGTCGAGATGAGATTGGAATGACCAAAGGGACCGAACAAACTGGTTTGTCCAAGGTCTGGCCGGCGTAAACCAAATAATCTGTCAAAAGTGGCGCTTTGTTCGCCATCAGGGTTTCTGGTTCCGCTGGCGTATATATACTCACCTGCTAAACGGGGAATCCAGGGCACGTTGAGTGTATATCCTACTCTGGCAAAAGCCATCCAGGCGAAATGATTTTTCCCCCGCTGGTCTCCAACTTGTGTCGCACCTTCAAAATCGTAATCCCATGCGCCATGTTCCCCAGCCTTGAAGTCACTTGCTTTTCTAATATCCGCTTTAAATAAGCGCACACCGGTTGTATGCAGGTGACGGGCGCTATTGGGGCGGCGACTCCTTTCATCACTTAATCCCAGATAATAGATTTCACCATTGAGCCATTCATGGTGTCTGGACTCCAGTGCGGTGCCCCAGAACAGTGTGCGATTAGCGGTATCGTCAAGTTCATTGTTTGCGCGTACAACAGGCGCCGTCAGAAAAGACCTGACGCGCCAAGGTTTATTATTTCCAATCGAGAGATGTACGCCATCAAATGCGTTGGTCGCATTGGGATAAACCTGACGTCCCAGTAACCGTGCAGATCCAAGCTCTAGTGTCATACGCCCGAAATGTACATCTGTTCTGAGGCCGCTATTAAAGGCATTATTAAATGTGGCTGAACCGAATAGCTGTAGGATATCAAATTTATTTTCGACAACTCCTCCTGCAAAGTCGCCAGGCTGATCAAAATGTGTGCGCGAATCCTGACCTTCAAATAATACCCAGAACGGGCCGCGATTGATGCCGAAACGGACGCGTGACTGTAGTGGTAGTTGAGTGTTGTCTGCATTGCGTTGACCGGCGCGCCAGTTATTGGAAACAAATTCGAAACGCGTACGTTGGCTAAGACTGAATTCAATCCAGTCTGGTAAATTTAGCGCGGCTTTGGCGAGCCGATTCCATTTGATACGATTGGCGCGTATCAGCGTTTCATCAGGCATTTCACGCCAATTGTTGTCATAAAAAGCCTTCTCTGCACGCTTGTATGCTATTTGTAAAGTCTGACTATCTGATGCATATGTCGGCAGTGTTACAAGCAAGGCAACTGTTATGATGAAAATGGCGTTTATATTCATTTTCATAATGAATTCTTTGTCTTAGGGGTGGTCGTCATGTGTTATGTGCTGAATATGCTTTAGCATGTCCTGCAGCCAAAAAGACTTGATTCTTTTGCCCGAAAAACAAACGGAATTGTGCATAATGTATGACAACGCCCCCCAGATACTTCAGATTTATCTTTCGCACTATAGCTGTTTTAGTGTTGAAGTTTCGGTATAAAAAGCATCATGAGTTGTAGCGTTACTAAAAACTGCTGATTGTCATGGTAGTAATCATCAATTATTGTTTCTAAGGTTTAGTCCTAATCTTTCCATGCGATAGCGCATTGAGCGTACGGTAATGCCTAAAATTTTTGCAGCGGCAGTTCTGTTGTAACGGGTTTGTTCCAATGCATTGATGATTGAATCCCTTTCCAGCCGGTCCAGATAGTCTTGTAAGGGCAACCTCTGGTTTGTATTTGAAATATCTGTCGAAATAGGCTTTTGAGGTTCCTTGATCTTAAGTTGTAATTCTTGTTTGCCAATCGTATTTTCGGTGCATAGCGCCAATGTGCGTTCAAGGATATTTTCCAATTCGCGGACATTGCCCGGAAAATCGTAGCGAGTCAGTATCGAAAGCGCCTCTTTATCAAGCTGACAAACCGGTCTTGCAGAATCGCGGCAGATTTTCTCCAGTATGTTATTGGCAATTAAAGGAACGTCTTCCCGCATACTGCGTAACGGCGGCATATTGAGTTCAATGACATTGAGGCGGTAATAGAGATCCTGGCGAAATAATCCCTTTTCGACGCATTCGTTCAGATTTTTGTGCGTTGCGCTAATAATGCGGACATCGATATTTTTTTCCTGCGTTTCACCGAGTTTGCGAACCTGTTTTTCCTGTATGACTCTGAGCAGCTTGACTTGCATTGCCAGTGGCAAATCGGCAACTTCATCGAGAAACAGCGTGCCTCCGTTGGCTGTCAGAAAGAATCCGTCGTGATCTTTGTCTGCGCCGGTAAATGCTCCTTTCTTGTAACCAAAAAATTCACTTTCCATGAGATTTTCCGGGATTGCGCCGCAGTTGACGGGAACGAATGGCTGAGTGTGGCGCGCACTGCGTTCATGAATCATACGTGCAGCCAGTTCCTTGCCGCTGCCCGATTCTCCGCTGATATAAACAGCAGCCTGGCTGCGGGACAGTTTCTCAATTGTGGCGCGCAGTTGGCGCATGGGTTGTGATTCACCGAGTAGAGCGCGCTGGTTATTCGTGTTTTTTGGGTTTGTTTCTTCGCTTGGTATGGGAGGAAGGCTTAACGCGGATTTGACCAGTGTCCGTAGTTGCTTGAGTGATACGGGTTTGGCCAGATAGTCAAATGCACCGGCTTTGAGTGCTGCAACAGCATTTTCCGGCGTGCCGTAAGCGGTAATGACGGCAACGGGCAGCGTGGCGCAATGCCGGGTGATATATTGCAGTAAGTCCAGTCCGCTGCCATCCGGTAAATTCATGTCGGTCAGGCATAACTGAAAGGATTGCGATTGAAGTTGTGTTTTGGCATCTTCAATGTTCAAGGCGCTGGTCACGTTCATACCCATACGCGTCAATGTTAATTCGAGCAGTTCGATGATATCCGGTTCGTCATCAACGATAAGCACATGTGGTGTTGAATCGGGGTTAACCATTGTTTATGATTTCTTCTGTATTGAATGGGTCTAACTGTTTTGATGTCTAAAAATCACCCTGAATTGAGCACCGTTGGCGTGATCGATATATTCAAGCGATGCATTGTTCGCTTCGCAAAGTTCGCGTGCAATGTAAAGTCCCAATCCGGTTCCGTTTTGCGCAGTAGTGAAAAAAGGTTCGAACAGTTGCTTTTGTTGATGTGAAGGAACGCCCGGCCCGTCGTCGTTAATATCCAGATAAAAGCAGTTTTCATCGTTTGTGTGAAAGAATTTGATATTGATGCTGCTTTTTCTTTGGCTGCAGTGACGCCAGGCGTTGCTGCATAAATTCCATAATATCTGGTTAAGATGATTACGGTCGAAACGGATCAGGCCGGTATCGGAAAAATGTAATGTGAATGCATCGCCATTGATTTTTTCAGTCAAACAGAAGTCGCTGACAAATGTCGTGAGAAATGTGTCGATGGCAAAAGTTTCTGTTTTTGCAGTATCCCGCCGGTTGAGTTGTAATACATCCTGGACGATTTTGTTCAATCGTTGAGTGTTGTCATCAATAATGCGCAATAACCGATGACTCGTCGCGTCGTTGAATTGCTCTTCATGCAATAATTCGGCGGCATGACTGATTGACGACAAAGGATTACGTATTTCATGTGCAATATTGGCGGTTAAGCGTCCGAGCGCAGCCAGTTTCAATTGTTGAACTTGTGCCTGTATGTTGCTGAGATCTTCAAGATAAATAATGGCATCAGCATTCCGGCTTGAAAGTATAGGTATTACACGGATTCTCAGTAATGTGTTCCGTATGGATATATGCTGTGGCTTAGTCGTAGTGTTTTTTTGGATGGGCCAGTCTGCCAATAGTTTTGCGAGATCCGGGGCATAATCCGACAATTTGGCGGGGTGAAAATAATCCGGTTGCGATTGTAAATTGATCAATTTCCCGGCATAAGCATTACACTGACGGATATTGCCTGTTTTATCCACAACCAGAATGCCTTCTTTCAAATCCTGGATAATCAGTTGATTGATCTGTGCCATATTGGCCAGATCAATACTGCGTTCCCGGGCTAATGCTTCGCTGATAATAACGCGCTTTGCCAGCCGTTGCGCCAACCAGGCAACGGCAAAATACCCGAGACTGAGCAAAGCTGCATGGCTGAATTGTGCACTGCCTGTTCCAACATATAGCAGCGTATAGAATTCTTGCAATAAAATCCCAATAGTAGCGATCGATGCGTAAAATAGCGTCTGGCGGCCTTGACTGATGAGCCCGGCCCCTGCCAGCGATATCATGAGCAGTATACCCAGGCCGCTTTTCAATCCGCCGCTGGCGTAGATCATGATACAAATCAGGATGACATCGGTGCAAATCTGTTGTGTGAGTTGCCAGTTAAAACCGGGCTTACGCTGACGAATCAATACAAAAGAGAACAGGCTGATGATCAGATGCAAGCACGCAGCGTAAAAAAACAAACTTTCGTTATAAAATCCTAAATTTGTGAAGGATAATGACCATGCCAGAATAATGAGTCCACTGGTAATCGTGATTCGCGTGAGATTAAATAAAGACAGCGAATGCCAGAACGAATCAGGAAGACCGGATAGCTCTGGCCCGTTGCGCCCGATATTGTCGGGTGCGTTATAGTGCTCAATGGTGAAGGTTTCGGGTTTGTCCGCAGTTTCGGTTGTCACAATGTATCGATATTACTTATCTGACGTATCTTGGTCCTGATGTTCCAGGCGATGCTCATTACTACAAAAAAAATCACCCTGACTGGTTACACTTTCGCTTCTGGGAAGATGAACGCCGCAATGCACGCAACGGACCATTTCTTCAAGCGCTTTGGGTGAAACTTTTTCTTCAGTATCGCCTTTATCGTTTTCATGGGTATCTTCGGTTTCTTCTGACGAACGGGCTTTTATCAACCAATAAACCAGTGCGGCGATAATTAAGAAAAAAGCTAGCTTGCCGATCATGATTTTTCTCCTTAGTAGTACATATCATTCATAATGACGACAGACCCGGTTCAGGATGAGTTGAATATGTCGCTTCATTATTACTGATTGTACTTGTCCGGGAAATACTGACAAGCATAAAAGAAAAAGAAAAGTTTTATTAATGGATTAATCGGGATATTTCCCGTTTAATGTGTTTTTTAGGTTGAATGAAACACTTGTTGTGTGAAATTGCGTGGAGTTGCGTGACAATACAAGCACTCTGCAACATCAGCAGAGTACTTGGAAAATTTATTAATAGTTAAACCGGATTTGTATCAATTAGTTGCTTGAACAAATTCACCGGTCAGACTGTTCTTGATCCAAACGTCACCGGTAACTGCGTCAAAAATGGCGGAAGCATCGGTTGCAAAGCAGTCGGGAACGGATGTGCT
>JAGRFM010000215.1 GCA_020446045.1 Nitrosomonas sp. | reverse complement strand
TGGTGTGATATGTTTTCCAGGCAAGTTCTTTCTCCTATTCAATAGGGTAAGAACTTATTCTGGCGTCCACACTCAACCGGTCAAGATAATTGTCGTCTGACCGGACAGGTTAATTGTCGTCTAATACGTACGTTATTATGAGTCTGCCTTACAGTCCGCAGGGTATCTAAGATTTCCATTGCTTCAGACTCACCCGATGTTTGCACGATTTTTTGTAACATCAACGGAAACTCGTCCCAAAAGAAGATTACTGTCTCTTCGTAATTCCCCGAGATATCAAAGAACATTTCTTCAAGTAGTGATTTCCAATGTTTAGAAACAACATCGGGAAACTTTCCAACACCTGTTATTTGAGCACCGCTCAATTGTTTCATCAATGAATGAACACGGTTTTGGCCACGCTTTAGAGCACTTAAGTGAGGATTGATGTCGTTGTAAATGCGTTCAACAAAACCTATGGGGGTATCTATATTTTCTATATCTCGATAAATAACAATTGATTGAACGGGTTTTCTGCGACCATTTTCTTGGCAACACAAGATTTTCCCATACGCCGCTCCGCGGTCAGAATTACGCTTTGGCGCTCCAAGGTTTGCCAAAGCTGCCGGATGAGTCGATTTCTACCAACTACTTCTTCAGGCGCTATTTCTCCACCAGGATTAGCTCGCATTGCATACTCCGCATAAAATACGCTAATATTGACGTACGTTAATATATACGTACAATGAAATCATTGCAAGTGGTTTGTGAGATAGCAAGTAGCCCGGATGGAACTTGTGGAATCCGGGATAAACGGAAATGCCAATTATCAAGTCATCATCGATGATACAAGAAGAATTTCGCACATGAATTTATTTTCCCGGATGGCGTAAACTGATCCAAGCTGCTTGCTTTTAGCCGTAAACCAAAGCTGACGGGTTTGATCTTAACTATATCGCAACACAAGACCCCAATTTTGACTGACTCCTAGCTAGGATTATAGCCTATTAATATGTGGTCTCTTTATTCCTGTATGTCGAAATATTTTACACTCTTGTTGTTGTAATAATAGAGCTCACATTTATATTGCTGTATTTGCTGGGTAATTTAATTGTGGCATGGAATTTGCTTGATTTTAAATTACATTGTCAAATTAAATATTAGTTAAAAGAGGAGATTATGTCTAAAACAAAATTATCAATAATTTCTGCTGCAGTGGCATTTTTAACATTGGGGCAAGCACAGGCAACGCCTTTAATCGATTTTACCGCAGACAACAGTAGCTTTACTTGGTATGGAAATGATAGTGGTTGTAGTCTGGGGTGTACCCTTGGTTATTCTTTTAATGTAACCTCAACGGTAACGATTGATGGCCTCGGTATTCTCGATGTTGGAGCTGATGGTCTTAACAATACTCATCAAGTTGGGCTTTGGAATGGTTCAGGAACTTTGATTGCATCTACAACAGTAGGGCCTGGATCTTCTAATGCAGAGGCTTCAGCAAGTGGTGCTGGAGATTTTGTTTATTCCAACATTAGCGATTTAACTTTAGTTTCAGGTGATTATACTGTTGGCGCACTATATCAAATTGGTGATACCGACCCGGTAGTATTTAATGCAAGCGGTATTTTTAGCAATGATGCAAACGTAACTTACGGCGATCTTCAGTGGATCAATACTGGCTCATTCCAAGAACCAACTAACTCAGGTAGTAGCAATGACAGGTATTTTGGACCCGGAATACATATCGCATCACAGGTGCCAGAACCAGGAATCCTTGCTTTGTTAGGTCTCGGGTTAATTGGTTTTAAAATAGCAAAACAAAGAAAGCACTAACAACCAGCCACGGGGTCGGCATATCGTATTAAGAAGAATCCCTATTAGCCGACCCTGAGCACAACCTATTGCTCGCGCGTAGCGCAGGGCCGCTTTCCCTTTCTTGTTATAAGATATTTTTTTTCATCAAGTTTGTACTTCTTTCTAACGGTCAACTGAGGTTTTTGGATTGGTTTGACTGCAGAACAATCGCCCCTTTTGATCCTGATCTGTGCCCGATATTCGGTGACAATACGGCTGATATCAATATCGAACACTTGACGCCGCTCAAACCCTGTTTCCCGATATTCACCAGGTGGCAAGGTGGATCAATCAATTGTCAGCATCTCAATCTCATCGGGATCATCAACCTGCCGCAATGTGATGCCGACGCTTCCTGGTTGTACACCTGCCTTTCGCTTGTTTTCTCGATTGCGTTTTTCACGAGAATGATTCTTGTCCGACGATGGTGGTTTGATGCTGTTGCGACTGTTAAGGTTTGATCGATTATGGAAAATTTTAGTCACAGGACGGGTCTTGAACCTTTCAGGCTGGTAGAATCTGGCGCTGCAGATTCTACCTGTTGCTAGTTCGGTTACATAGTCCAACACGCTTCTGTCCAATAAATGAATCATTTACAGTGAATAGGGTTGTGAGCTTGCTCAGGATGGCGCACAATATAAAATGAGTTGTTTATGTCAATTTTTGGTGGCGTTGAATTAATGGTAAGGAGAATCGATTATGGGAAAGAGACTGACAAGCCGTTACACGCTGGTTGTGCATGAAGTCACATCGACAACCGCAAAGATCTGGGTTGGCGCATTATTGCCTTCACTGGCAAAGCCGCACAACTGGCAATTGGTCGTGAAAAAGGTGAATACCGAGGCAGAAAGAAAAAACGAAGAAGGAACAGAAGTTAAGACTATTGAGCATTTGAAAGCGCAGGGTGATGTCTGGGAAAGACCGTTCGACAAGCTGAACAAGCGCTTTTACAAAGTGGAAGTGATCGACGGGCTGGAGCCGGGGCAGGATTATATCGTTGAATTCAAGGCGCGTAGTGAAAATGACTGGAAAATACTGGAAAAAGCTTTTCTGACCACGTTGCCGGAAACTTTGCCATCGGCTGACAAACCGTTTACCGTTGGTGTTGGTTCATGTTTTTATACCAAACACGACGGCGGACGTGCCGGTCAGGCATTCGAAGCGCTTTACCGTAATCCAAAATACCGGCCCAATATTAAATTCCTGACCGGCGATCAGGTTTATCTCGACATCGGGCTCGGCCTTTATCCGCTGGATGATGAAGACTGCCAGGACCGTGTTGCCGACGATTATGCGGAAAGCTGGGAGTTGTTACGTAGCATGTTGCGCCGCGGCGGCGCCTGGATGCTCGCGGACGATCACGAATACTGGAACAATTATCCGTATCTGAAAGGCTTTAACCCATATCTGATTACACTAGACCTGGATAAGGATTTTAGAAAAAGATGGGAAATGGCGGCAAAACAGGGTGTGCAGGTTGTTCAACAAATGAAAACAATACGGCAATTCAATATCGGAAATGATATTTCCTTTTGCATCGCTGATTTACGTTCGGAACGATCCAAAAACGGTTTTTTGTCGGCGCAATCTTTTAAGAAATTATTGCAATGGGCCAACAATTTGACTTGTCCGGGCGTTCTGGTCATCCCGCAGCCGTTAATTGCCGGGGAAGGAGATGAAAATGACAAGAACCTTCCGGATTGGAAACAACAATACGATGAATTAATAACGGCTTTTCAAAAAGGGAGCCATGACATTGTCATTTTAGCGGGTGACGTGCATTATGGACGGGTATCTCAGGTCAAAATCGGCAACAGCAAGAATAAGCTGGTTGAAGTCATTACTTCACCAATGTCGAATTTGTCAGAACTCAATGGTTTTGCGGCAAGTGTTCCCGAAATGCCCGAGAAACGATTCCCAATGGTTAGTATTCCCGAAGTTCCCGGCAATAAAATCGATTATCTGGGCGTAGTGACAACCGAAAGCAATTGGTGGGATCTGCGCTTTCCCAAGGAAAGAACGACCGAACATTTTATGACAGTGGATTTTTATCGTGAATCCGGTTCAGTGAAAATAAAAATCAATGCCTGGGACGTCAGAAACATGGATAGACGCAACGGATTGCCAAAGGCGATTGCGGGATTTGATATCGCCCCAATTACATTGAAGTGATAGCGTTTGCCAGGCCATCAAAACCGTGATGGCCGCTAACCTGGGCGTGGGCGGTTGAACACGCGTATCGTAGCCGCACTCGGTGGGAATGCGTTATTGCGGCGCGGTGAACCGTTGACTGCGGATAATCAGCGGCAAAATATCCGAGGCGCAGCAAAAGCCCTGGCGCCGCTTGCACTCGAACATGAACTGGTGGTTACCCACGGCAACGGCCCCCAGGTCGGCCTGTTGGCATTACAAAGTGCAGCCTGTAAACCGGATGAAATATATCCGCTGGATATTCTCGATGCAGAAACCGAAGGGATGATCGGCTACCTGATTGAACAGGAGCTGATCAATGTTTTGCCACCGGATCGCCGGTGCGCAACGTTGCTGACGCAAATCGTCGTGGATCGCAATGACCCCGCTTTTAAGTACCCCACAAAACCGATCGGCCCGGTCTATGATGAATCAGAAGCTAAAAAGCTGGCGGAAGAAAGAAATTGGCGCATTGCCGTTGATGGCGAATATTACCGCCGTGTGGTTGCTTCACCCAGACCGATACGCATTCTTGAGCAGTCTGTTATCGACTTGCTGGTCGGTCAAGGCGTCATTGTCATCTGTGCAGGCGGTGGCGGAATCCCTGTGATATACCGCAAAGATGGATCACTGGTTGGCGTGGAAGCGGTAATCGATAAGGACATGGCCAGTTCGTTATTGGCGCGTGAAATTCAGGCTGACCTGTTGTTGATGCTTACCGATGTGGATGCGGTTTATCACAATTGGGGCGAAACCAACGCACGCGCCATTCAACGGATTTCACCCCGAGCACTCAAGGCTTTTTCATTTGCACCGGGTTCAATGGCCCCCAAAGTGCAAGCTGCGATTGAATTTGCCGAACAGCGTGGTGGTGTTTGTATCGGGTCACTTAAAGATGCGGCTGCAATTGTAAAAGGTGAAGCGGGTACTTTGATTAGTAAGGAGATGACCGAAACGGTTTGGTGGGATTAGCCCTATAAATTCAGATTTTGTCCGACTCGTAAATGCGCACCATTTAGCCGTTATCGCGAACTACCCTGTCGGAAAATTTCGAACGGTAATTCGCCGCTGAACAGCACGAGCAGGTGATGCAGGAATTTCCGGGTTACCCGTAATTGACTGACTATTGAAATTTGAGTACATTGAATTTTAATGGGTTAGGTGGTTTTTCCCCATAAGCAGCGGGCAGTGTTGTTCAATACTGAATAAATGGGAGTGCGATAGCGCATGCGCGATTGTATCCGTGTAATGGTTCTCGGGACGGGTCAAATGGGATTGGGAATCGCGCGCTTGTTGCGTGAGAAGTCGGGTATCGAGCTGGTTGGCGTTTATGCGAGAAGGCAAGAAAGAAACGGCCTGGATCTCGGCCCGCTGATCGGTTTCGATAAAGCAATCGGTATTGCCGTCAGTAACGATCTTGCAGCCACACTCGAGCAAACCCGGCCGCATATCGCAATCCAGGCGACTTGCTCCACGGTAGATGATGCTGCCGGAGAAATAACAACGCTGATAGAGCACGGTGTTCATGTGATTTCAATTGCGGAACAGATGGCTTTCCCGGCTGCATCTTCGCCGGATATTGCCGAACAATTGCATCGATTGGCTGTCACCAATCAGGTTTCAGTGCTGGGAACCGGCATTAATCCGGGTTTTGTGCTCGATCTGCTGGTTATTATGCTCAGCGGTGTTTGCGCCAACATTCAATCCATTACCGCGAGGCGTGTTAACGATCTTTCAGCCTATGGGCATGCTGTCATGAGGGATCAGGGAATAGGGCTGAGCCCGGCAGCATTTCAAAAAGGATTGGAAAACAAGACGGTTGTGGGTCATATCGGTTTTATGCAGTCCATCCATATGATTGCCGCAGCGTTGGGCTGGGAAATAGACCGCATCGAAGAACGGCGGGAACCGATTATTTCCCAAGTGCGCCGTGAGACGCCGGTTATTACCATTGAACCCGGGCAGGTTGCAGGCTGTTATCATACCGCTGTGGCGTACCGGGAGGGAAAACCGGTGATTACACTGATTCATCCGCAGCAAATTTGTCCTGGTCTCGAAGCGGTCGAGACGGGGGATTTCATCGAAATAAATGGAGCACCGAATGTCAGGCTTTCCGGGACTCCCGAGATACCCGGCGGTCAGGCAACCTGTGCGTTGGCAGTGAATATGATCCCCCGGGTTTTGACGGCATCGCCCGGTTTGCATACCATGGCTGATTTACCGGTGCCTGCGGCGATGTTGGGTGATGCGCGTCAATGGGTGAATCGTTATCAACGGGGGCAATCATATGACTGAATTGATTGAGAAAGATACCTGGGTGGAAATTCAAAACATTATTTTGCCCGCTGGCGAGCGTGCTCCTCAGGTGCCTGACGATACGCAACAGGTTCCGCTGGAGATGCGCGTCAAGGGTTTTCTGGTTGAACCCGCTGCGCTGGGCGATGAAGTGGAAATCGTGACGCCCGTCGGACGCCGTTTGCGCGGCAAACTCGTCGACGTTAACCCCGCGTACACCCATCAGTTTGGCGCCCCGATCCCTGAATTATCTGTACTCGGCAGAGAAGTGCGCACGATGTTACGGCAGCGGGGGCAATTGAAATGATCGATCCGATAAGCTACGAAGCGCTCATGTCCCAACGGGCGGAAATCATGAAGCAGTCTGTCGGGTTAGACTATTCACAGTATGAAACCGGCGTCATTGCATTTGACTATGAAAGGCTGCTCGCTGATACGGGTTATGATGTCAGCACGGCGTGTAACATACAAAAAAGAACTGCCGTGGGCAATACGCCTTTGATTGAACTCAAGAATATCACCGCGCTGGTTCGTGTGGCTGCCAAACCTGGCAAGGGTGCCAGAATCTTTGTCAAGGACGAAGCCGCCAATCCATCGGGGTCCTTCAAAGACCGCCGCGCTTCGCTTTCCGTGCATGAAGCCAAACAGAAAAACTTCACCGGAGTGGTGGCCGCGACCAGTGGCAACTATGGTGCTGCGGTGGCGTCACAGGCAGCCAAAGCCGGGTTGCGCTGCATTGTGGTTCAGGAAGCATTCGACAGCCAGGGAATAGCCCAGCCTGAAATTGCCGAAAAAACGCGTGCCTGTGAAGGCTACGGTGCGGAAGTCATCCGTCTGTCTGTCGGGCCGGAATTGTTTTATGTTTTTCTTCAAGTGCTTCAAGAAACCGGCTATTTTAATGCCTCGCTGTATACGCCTTATTCTGTTTTGGGTATTGAAACATTAGGATACGAACTGGCTGTGCAAGTGCAACAACAATGCCGTGTCTTTCCGGATGTGGTCATCGCAACACATGCCGGCGGAGGAAACGTTACCGGTACGGCGCGTGGATTGCGCAAGGCGGGCGCGAACGATACCCGGGTGATTGCCGCAAGCGTCGATCTTTCCGGTCTGCACATGGCCTCAGATCATGATTTCAACCGTAAATCCTTCACCACCGGGCATACCGGTTTTTCCATGCCGTTTACGACCTGGCCGGATCGTGTTGATGTGCCGCGTAATGCAGCGCGCGCGTTGCGCTATATGGATCGTTTTGTCACGATTACACAGGGTGAGGTTTTTTATATCACGCAAATCCTTGCCGAACTCGAAGGGCTACAACGCGGCCCGGCGGGCAATACCTCGCTGGCTGCGGCTTTTGCCATTGCGCAGGAGCTGGATGAAGACAGAATCATCGTGGTTCAGGAAACGGAGTACACCGGCGCGGGCAAGCATCCGTTTTCTCAACTCAATCTGGCCAAACAGATGGGGGTTCAAGTAATGCGCGGCGATCCCAAAGACAATCAACCGGGTCAACGTATTGTGATTCCGGAGCATCCTTCCCAGATTACCGTGACTGATGTGGATCTGGATCACATCAGGCGTTCTTATCTTCATCATGCCATGGAATCTTTGCACGAAGGTGAGCGTCTGAGTGATATTGATATCGATTTTCTGGCTGCAGAGACACGCAGCAGTAAAACTTATGTGCAGGAGGTGATTAATGCATTGCACTGAAAGGCCGGATGATTTTGAGCAGCGTCGTGAAAAATTGAAGGGTATGTCCGATGAAGAACTGCATCGCTACTTCTGGCAGCTTGTTGAGCAAATCGTTGAACCGCTGATTGATGAAGCGCGAACCCACACCACACCTTCAATTGAACGCTCGGTTCTTCTACGCATGGGATTTTCCAGTATCGAAGCAAAGCAGCTGGTCGAAAAAATGCTGCAACGCAATGTACTCGGGCATGGTGCAGGCCGTTTGATACTCGAACTGGCAAAAGCCAAGCGGCTATCCATCCGTGAAACGGGTGTCGCATTACTGTCGGGCCAGTATTGGGAGGAACTCCCTGTATGATCCTAAACTCCTCAGTTGACCGCTACAAAAATAATCAACCTTATGAAATTAAGAATAATATTTTAAATATGACGCACACCTCTGAGGTGTGCCGCGCTATGATGTTTATAGCACATTGTTGTTTCATTTTTTCGGTGTTGCAATTCGTTGCAATAATTCGTTATTACGCCTCATTACGCCTTGCCAAAAAGAAACAACAACGCACTCTAAACACCATACAACTGAGGAGTTTAGGATGAAGCTTTCTCCGGATAAAAAACTGGATGTGCGTGAGGTACTCAAAGAACTGGACAAGTACCGGCCCAGGCGTAAAGGGTGGACGTGGCGCAAAAAGATAGAAAACAACCGGATTGGTTCGTTTGTTTATAAAGATACGTCTGAAAATTTGTCTCATTCGGTTCCATTACCGGCAGCAGCCTACTTCGACAATATCGACCCGCAATGCGATTTCGTGATTACCACGGAGATAGCCTCCGGGCGTTTCGAGGACGACTTGCGCCGCATGCGTATGGCGGCCTGGCATGGCGCCGATCACATTATGGTGATACGCACCATCGGACAGTCGCATATCGATGGCCTGATTGAAGGCACGCCGGAAGGGGTTGGCGGTATTCCGATCAGCCGGAAGCAGATTCGCGCCTCGCGTAAAGCACTCGATGCGATTGAAGATGAAGTCGGCAGGCCGATTAATTTTCATTCATATGTGAGCGGTGTCGCCGGTCCGGAAATCGCCGTACTGTTTGCCGAAGAAGGCGTTAACGGCGCGCACCAGGATCCGCAATATAATGTGCTGTATCGGAATATCAATATGCACCGCTCCTTTGTGGATGCTGCGGAAGCCAAAAAAATCATGGCCGATGCCGCCATCCTGCAGCTCGATGGCGCGCACAATGCCAATGCCACAGCCAAGCAGGCATGGAAGGTGACACCGGAACTGTTCGTGCAGCATGCGATTAATACCGCGTATTCAAATGCGGCGGGTATGCCCAATGATTTGATCGCATTGTCAACCGTGCCGCCGACAGCGCCGCCGGCACCCAAGATGTACTACGATCTGCCGTATGCAGTCGCGCTGCGCGAACTGTTTGAGGGCTATAAATTCAGGGCGCAACAGAATACGCGTTACATGGAGTCCGATACCATGGAAACCACGATTACGCATGTTCTGGATACGTTGATTTCGCGCATGACTTCTGCGGATATCCAGAGCACGATTACGCCCGATGAAGGCCGCAACATACCGTGGCACTACAACAATGTTGCAGGAGTAAACACGGCGCGGCAAACGCTGATGGGACTCGATGGTTTGATGGAACAGGTTGAACTCAGGCAGGATGGTCCGTTACGGCAAAATGTTCGTGAACTCAAAGAGCGCGCTGTGCTGTTTCTGGAAGAGATTCTGAATGACGGAGGTTACTATACCGCCGTTGAAAAAGGACAGTTCGTGGATCAGGGTTACTTTCCCGAACGCAAGGGGGACGGGATCATCAGAGATCCGCAAGGCGGTGATTGTGCCGATACGGTGATTCCTCGTCATGCGGATTATGGCGCTCCGGTATGCAGTCATTTTGGCAATAATAGCTATGCGCAGCACGGCAACAAACCCTGTGATGACTATGGTGGCTGCACCTTGTGTGATCCGTCAAAAATTCAATATATCGATGAACTGGATGAACAGGACAATGTCGGAAAACGCCTGGAGCAATCGCTTGCAGATAAAGCAGCCGGTTTAATACGGCCGGAAGTCGAGAAGCATGGTGACAGTATCGTCTGCGTGACGGTGTTTGTGCCCGAGAATCCCGAAGTGGCTGAAGCGGCGGCGATGGGGATGGCAAGGCAGATGAACTTGAAGAATCCTGAAGTCATCAGTCGGCGGGTTATGCATCCGGCAGAAGGCAGTGTGTTTGAAATAAAAGGGATTCTGGATGTTGCTGTGAAACTAGAGGAACTGCAAATCCCTACGATGGAAGAGCTGCTTTCCGATGAAGCGATTGAAGCATGGGTGCGCCCGCGTGACATTCATATCGTTGCTGCCACAGTCGGTGAAGATGAACATTCCGTCGGTTTGCACGAAATTCTGGATATCAAGCATGGCGGTATTGAAAAGTACGGTTTTCATTGCCATAACCTGGGCACTTCGGTTGCCATCGAACGGCTGCTCGATAAGGCTGAAGAAACAAACGCACGCGCCATATTGATCTCCACCATTGTTACCCATGCCGATGTCCATAAACAGCATATGCTGCATTTGCACACGCTAGCAAAGCAGCGTGGCATGCGAGAGCGGCTGGTGCTGGTCGCCGGTGGCGCACAGGTTACCGAACAACTGGCGCGTCAGTGTGGCATGGACGCGGGGTTTGGTCATGGCGCCACAGGAAGAGACGTAGGCAGTTTTCTGGTTCGGGTTTTGCGTGAAAAATGGCCGGGGTGAATACGCCGTATCTCACCATTGACCTCGATAAAATAGAGCACAATGCCCGTACCATTGTCGATTTGTGCGATCAACACGGCATAGCAGTAACCGGTGTGACCAAGGGAGTGTGTGGGTATCCCGATGTTGCGAGGGCGATGCTTCGTGGTGGCGTCACATCGATTGCCGATTCCAGACTGGAAAATATTCGACGCCTTGGAAATGCCGGTATTGATACCGATTTTATGCTGTTACGCGTGCCGCCTTTGTCGGCAGTAGATGCGGTGGTTGAGTCGATAGATGTCAGCCTTAATTCTGAGCTTGCAACGCTCAAAGATTTGTCAGCAGCGGCGATTCGGGCCGGAAAAATTCATAATGTCATGCTTATGGTCGATTTGGGTGATTTGCGCGAGGGAATCTGGCCGGATGATGTGATGACGTTTGTGTCTCAAGCCATCAACTTTGATGGTATTCGTATCAAAGGCATTGGCGCCAATCTCGCCTGTTTTGGCGGCGTCGTGCCCAGCGAAGAGAATATGAACCAATTGGCCGAACTCGCCAGCGTTATAGAACATCGTTTTTCGATGACACTCGAATGGGTCTCAGGAGTCAATTCCAGCGGCCTTGAAATGATCGCATCGGGAAAAATGCCGCAACGGATTAATCATGCACGGATTGGCGAAGCCATTTTACTGGGCCGCGAGACCATACACCGAAAGCCGTGGCCCGGTACTGTTCAGGACGCTTTTGTCTTGCATGCGGAAATCGTGGAGCTCAAACAAAAACCATCACTGCCGGTTGGGGAACGCAGTGAAGATGCTTTTGGCGAATTAGTGGAATTTGAAGACAGGGGTAAAATATTAAGAGCGCTAATCAATGTGGGCCGTGAAGATATTGACATTCACGGCATTACGCCTCTGGATTCGCGTATTGATATACTGGGCGGTTCAAGCGGTTATCTGGTTTTGGATGTTTTCGCGATGGAAGGTAATGTTGCTGTGGGTGATGAATTATCATTTACTTTGAATTACAGCGCGTTGTTAACAGCAATGACTTCTGAATATGTTACAAAGCACATCCTCACTGGTGTTGCGAATTCAGTCGAGCAATGAAGAATACTCACCCGCATCATCTAACCCGTGCAGAGATTAATCTCGATCATTTAACCTGGAATGTGGCGTTGCTGCAGGAATTGGCCGGTGAGCGGCCGATGTGGCCCGCGATCAAGGCCAATGCCTATGGCCATGGCATGGAAATCATTGCCCGGCACCTGACCAAACTCGGCTACAACACGTTATGTGTGGCGCATATTACCGAAGCGATAGCCCTTATCGAGTCAGGCGTCGACGCCAAATTTGTGTTGCTGTCCGCGACGTTACCGGAACATGGTGAAGCGATTGTCACTTACGGGTGTGAACCTGCTGTATGTACAGTTGAGATGGTTGAGGCTTTGGCTCGTGATGCGGAAAAACTTGGCAGGCAAGTGAATGTGCATCTCATGGTGGATACCGGTATGGGGCGGATTGGTATTACATCGGCTGATGTTATTCCGTTTCTGCAACGCTGCCGCAACTATCCGTCAATCAATGTTCGTGGCGTCATGAGTCATTTCCCGTGCGCCGATGAAACCAACAAAGCATTGTCGCTGGAGCAAATTGAACTGTTTCAACGGATCCGGGAAATAACAAGAGAATTGGGTATTTCGGTATATCACATGGCGAATAGTGCGGCGATTCTTGACTTGCCCGGTTCGTACTTCGATGCAGTGCGGCCCGGCATCGCAATTTATGGTTTGCCGCCTTCAAAAGAAATTCTTAATCCGCGGGTGCATGAGCTCAAACCCGTACTGGAATGGAAGACAAAAATCACTTTTCTCAAGGAAGTTCCTGCGCATACCGGTTTAAGTTACGGCCATGCCTTTCATACTCAACACCTTTCTCTTGTTGCGACGGTGCCCGTGGGTTACGGCGACGGTCTGAACAGAAATCTGACCAATAATATGGAAATGCTGATCCACGGGCAGCGTTGCCCCCAGATTGGCCGCATCACCATGGATCAAAGCTTACTCGATGTCAGTCATCTTCGGGGAAAAGTCAAACTCGGTGATGAAGTGACCATCATTGGCCAGCAAGGACAAGAAAAGATCACAGCAGACGAATTGGCGATAAAACTGGGAACGATAAACTACGAAGTGGTAACCCGTATTGCGCAACGGGTTCACCATGTTGTCGTTGGAGGAATGTAGATGACGGTTGATCTGAAAAATCGCAATTTTTTCCGCTGAATAGTTACAAAAACGGTTATATAGACCTTATATTCTCAGTTTCAAAATCGGGAGTTCAATTTATGATTGTAATGAAAATTTTAGATCATTAATTTTTATCAATTTATGATAAATAAATCGTAATTTATCTTGAAAATAGCTATAAATCATAAAATGAAACGGGGCGCAGTCAGCACCTGCAGGCTGCAGCAGGCTTTCGCTATTATCGAACTGCTTGTTGTCGTGACGATTATCGGGGTTCTCGCCACGATTGCCGGGCCGATCTACAGCGACTATATCGACCGTGCGCGGGTTGTACAAGCAATCCAGGACATTGGCGCGATTTCAAAAAGCATTGCAATCTACGCTTTAAGCAATGGAAATCAATATCCGGATTCATTAAAAACTGTCGGCATGCATACGATGCTGGATCCCTGGGGCAATCCTTATCAATATTTAAATTTATCCGATCCGAAATTAAAAGGAAAAGGCCAGGCCCGTAAAGATCATAGCCTGGTGCCCATCAATTCGGACTTTGATCTCTACAGTATGGGCAAGGATGGCGCAAGTGCGTCGCCATTAACGGCTGCATCGAGCCGAGACGATATTGTGCGGGCCAATAACGGCCGTTTTATCGGACGCGCGGCAGATTACTAAACACGTTATGAAACCCGAGAAAAAAATTTTTCACAGTAAAGTTGCCCGCCGGATGTTGATGTTTTTTATGCTGTCGACGTTCATCCCGGTTTCTTTTCTGGCGTATCTGTCGTATTCGGAATCCAATGATATGCTGCTAAAAAAAGCGCATCATCAACTGGCCGCAGTCAGCAGCAGCTACAACAAGGTGATATACGACCGGTTACTGCTGGCTGAACAAGTGCTGCAGGGTGTCAGGGCAAACCTTATTAATGGATCAGGCATGTTTGAAGCGGACAATCAGTTGATTCAGAGGATTCGCAATCTGACCCTGTTACGATCTGACGGCAGCACAAAAAAATTACTGGGCGAACTGCAGGTTATTGAACCATTGAATGCAGCAGCGTTAAAGCATCTTGCATCAGGCAAAACCGTTCTGAAAACCCAATTGAACGGCGTTGAAAGCAAGATATTATTTCTGACCGCCCTGAATGCAGATGCGCCGGAAAAAGGGATCCTGATCGCGGACATTATGCTCGATTACCTCTGGGGTGATCCCGAGACATTGCCGCTGGATATCGGGCTGTGCGTTACGAATGAACAGTACGCGCTGCTATTTTGCGCAAACCAGCCTGAAGCTATAGATTTCGTACAGCCTTTAAAACAGATCGCGTCTCAGACTAAAGGTGAATTTTACTGGAAAGACAATACTGCGCAGTATATTGCGAATTACCATGAAATATTTCTTGAGCCGCAGTTTCTAACGCCGCGCTGGCTAGTTGTTGCAATCCAGCCTGAAGTGGATGCGCTGGGCAATATGGCTCGTTTCAGAACCATATTCTGGGGCAGTGTCATTCTCTCGGTACTCGTCATCCTGTTATTCAGCATGATACAAATCAGGCGCGTTTTGGTGCCGCTGGAGAAACTGATCGAGGGTACGCGCAGGCTCGGCAACCGTGATTTTGCTACAGAGGTGGATGTCATCAGTGCCGATGAATTCGGCGAACTGGCGACATCATTCAATAAAATGACGGTGCAGTTGGGCGCGCAATTTAAAACGTTGAACGCGTTGTCGCGTATCGATCGGGAAATACTAACCGGACTCGATACCGGCAAAATTGTGCGGTACGTGCTGGCGTATTTGCATGGCTTGATCAAGGCGGATTTTTCGGCTGTTGCTGTCTTTAATTCGGATGCGCCCGAGAAAGCTGTTTTGCACCTGCTGGATATTAAACAAAAACGCATAGGCACGCTGGACTATGATATTTCCAGCCATATGCAACAATTGCTGCAGGTCGATTCCAAAGGTATCTGGATCGGCCGTCAGACAATCGATCAGCTTGATCTGAGTCAGAAAATCGAACCTGCTTTAAAGTGTCTGAACCGCTTGTTTATTTTGCCGTTGAGCTGGAAAGATCAAATGGTCGGCTATATTTCGCTGGGGTTCAGAACGCCGCCCAACTGGGATCAGAAGAATGGACAGCGTATCCATGATTTTGCCGACAGAGTGGCTGTCGCGCTGTTCACCAAAAACCGGGAAGAGTTATTACTCCGGCAAGCGCGTATTGACGCGTTGACGGAATTGCCGAACCGTTTTCTTTTCATGGAACAACTGCAAAAGGAAATTGCGCAGAATCAGCGTGGTGAACGCAGACTGGCTGTGCTGTATATCGATCTGGACCGGTTTAAAATGGTCAATGACAGTTACGGGCATTCGATTGGCGATGAATTGCTGCGTGAAGCCGGGGAACGGTTGCACGGCTGCGTTTATGAAGGCGACACGGTGGCGCGGCTTGGCGGCGACGAATTTGCTGTCATCATCAGCGAGCTGGATTCGGAGCAGGCCGCGCAGTCTGTCGCCGAGAAAATCATTGCCGTTCTGGGCGAACCCTTTATTTTCAACAGCGAAAAAAATGTGCTGGCCGCCAGTATCGGTATCGCCATTTACCCGCAGGATGGCGAGTCGATTGCCGACTTGATGCGTAACGCCGATATCGCCATGTACCGCGCCAAGGAAAAAGGCGGCAATCAGTATATTTTCTTTGAAGAAAACATGAATGCGAAAGTCAACAAGCGCGTCACCATCGAACGTGAATTGCGAGACGCCATATCCGAACACCAATTCGTTCTGTATTACCAGCCGCAGGTTGAGCCAAAATCCGGATTGGTGCAGGGTGTTGAAACACTGGTGCGCTGGAATCATCCTGAGCAAGGACTTGTTTCTCCGGGTGTTTTCGTGCCGATAGCCGAAAATACCGGCTTGATCGTCGATGTCGGTCGCATCATATTAAAGAATGCCTGCACGCAATTTCGCCAATGGCTGAATGATGGAATTCAGTTGGACTATATTGCGGTGAACGTTTCGGTCAAACAGTTTCAGCAGCCCGATTTTTTCCAGTTGGTCGAACATGTACTTGAAGTCAATCAACTGCCGCCTCATTGTCTCGAACTCGAAATTACCGAAAGCGTATTAATGGACGATACCGAAGTCGTGATGGCCATGCTGGAAAAACTCAAGAACCTCGGTGTGCAATTGTCCATTGATGACTTTGGTACGGGTTACTCATCGATGTCGTATCTGGAACAATTGCCATTCGATACCATCAAGATCGACATGTCGTTTGTACGTAAAATTCAGGAAAACGGCGAAGGCGGCGCCATCGCCGCGACTATTGCCGCAATGGCGCATGCGCTCAATAAAAAAATCGTTGCCGAAGGCGTCGAAATTCAGGCGCAGCTTGATTTTCTCACCCAATGTAACTGCGAGCTGATTCAGGGTTACATATACAGCCGTCCTCTGCCGGCGGATGAACTGGCGGCGTACGTCAGAGAAAATCACGCCGTGGTTCGGGGTGTATTTTCGGAACAGCGGCCACAGCCTGCAATTGCTGCCGCAGCGCATTCCGGTGTGCACGTTTAACACGGATTCCGGTGTATTAGTTCATACCGGCGGTTATTGGAATGAATCACCCACTGCGCAATTGCTCCCCCCGGCATTCACAGGTATTTTTTTGAATCTAATAACCTCAGTTGGATGGTGTTTAGAGTGCTTTGTTTTTTATTTTTAGCAAGGCACAATGAAACGTAATAACCAGTTGTTACAACGAATTGCAACACCACGCGACGGAGTGCAAAGGCCGTGACTGAGGCCCGCGGGGGATGGGCTGCAGGTTGTTTTGCTTTGATACTATAATTTATTGCACTTATAATTCCACATATATAATTTTGGTGGAAGTTTAACTATGGGCCAGGTAACCATTTATCTGGAAAAGGAAATCGAAGAAAAAAATAGCAGCGACGGCAAAAGCTGCGCACTTATCCAAAAGTAAATGGATTGCGCGCGTGATCGAGAAAAAAGTTGCCAATGAATGGCCGGAGTCGATCTTGGGTTTAGCGGGTGCCTGGCAGAATTTTCCGTCACTTGATGAAATTCGCGCGAGTTCAGGAAAAGACAGTAAACGTTGCTGCAGCCATCCAATTTGACCTGGAACAAAAAGGCCAATCCATCGGCCACTACGATCTCCTCATTGCCGCTATCGCGTTGCAGCAAAACGCCGTATTAGTCGCCAACAATATACGCGAGTTCTCACGAATTGAATCGCTGAAAATAGAAAATTGGTCTTAGAGCACTTCAAAAAAATCATACTTCGTTACAATACTGCGTTGCTCACAAAAAATGTTTCCTAACATATCGAACATATGTTGCGTCAATATTTTTTGTTTTCGTCTTGTCTTGTTTAAAATTCTGAATTTTTTGAAGGGCTCTTACTGGGTTACATCCTGATTGAATAGCGCTATGATCAACATCCGCAAACATACTGTATTTCCCGATGAATTCCCCGAAGCCTGGGCGTCCGACTGGGGTGAAGATGAATACGGGCTGTGGATGGCGTTCACTTACAAAGGCGTCAAGCAGGTATTTCGCTGGTGCGAGCCGGGGATGTTTTTGATGGGTTCGCCGGAAGATGAACCCGAGCGTTTTATTGATGAAAAACTTCATGAAGTCACGTTGACCAAAGGATTCTGGATTGCCGATACGCCAGTAATACAGGCTTTGTGGCACGCAGTAATGGGTAACAATCCCAGTCAATTTAAAGGTGAGGAGTATCCTGTTGAGAATGTAAGCTGGAATAATGTTCAAGAATTTATTACTACAATGAATAGCATGAAAGCTGAATTGAAACTCTGTCTACCGACTGAAGCGCAATGGGAATATGCCTGTCGAGCAAATACAACGACACCATTTAGTTGGGGTAACCAGATTGACTCATTGTTGGTCAATTTTGATGGGAATTATCCCTACAAAAATGGTCGAAAAAGTGAATACCGAGAACGAACAATAGAAGTAAAAGCTCTGCCATGTAACGATTGGGGAATATATCAGATGCACGGTAATGTTTTAGAATGGTGCCTGGATTGGTATGGTCAATATGATGCGTACTCAGTGATTGATCCCATAGGTCCAAATACGGGAGGTAATCATATACTGCGAGGAGGATCGTGGTTTGGGCCCGGTAAGGACTGCCGTTCTGCATCGCGTGATCGTGATGGTTCGCGTGTCAATTTTTATAATATTGGTTTTCGCCTCGCCAGAAGCTTATGAAGTAAAATTCAATAGTCAAAGAGTATTGCACCATAAAATAATCAATGTTCAAAATTCGTGAACACAAAATTCTACCCGACAAATTCCCCGAAAGCTGGGCGTCCGACTGGGGTGAGGATGAATTCGGATTGTGGATGGCATTCACGTATAAAGGCGTAAAGCAGGCATTCCGTTGGTGCGAGCCGGGGACATTTTTGATGGGATCGCCGGAGGATGAGCCAGAGCGTCTGGATAATGAATTACAGCATGAAGTCACGTTGACCAAAGGATTCTGGATTGCCGATACGCCGGTGACACAGGCGTTATGGCAGGTGGTGATGGGTGAAAATCCGGGTCGTTTTCAAGGTGAAGAGCGACCGGTTGAGAATGTCAGTTGGGATGATGCGCAAGTGTTTATTACCAAAATGAACGACCTGAAACCTGAATTGAAACTCTGCTTACCATCAGAAGCGCAATGGGAATATGCGTGCCGGGCTGGAACCGCAACCTCATTTAGCTGGGGTGATCAAATTGATTCATCATTGGTTAATTTTGATGGAAATTATCCTTATAACGATGGTCACAAAAGTGAGTACAGGGAACAGACGGTCGACGTAAAGGAATTGCCATGTAACGACTGGGGGCTGTACCAAATGCATGGCAATGTATGGGAATGGTGCCAAGATCTTTTTGTAAGTCACAAACTAATAACCGTTATAGATCCTCTCATTCTATACCACCCAGAAGATTTTAGTTTTTATGAAAATTTAGTAAGAGGGGAGCACATTAAAAATATTAAAGTGTTGCGAGGTGGCTCGTGGGTTTCTTTGGCTCGTTTCTGTCGTTCAGCTCATCGTAATTGTGGTGAACTGGCTTCTGATGATATTGGTTTTCGTCTCGCCCGAGGTCATTGAAAAGTAGGGTGCAATAACCAACGGGCATTGCACCGTTGGATGTGGGTTTATGGCGCAATGCGCTGCGCTTATTGGCACCCTACACATATCTTCCATTTTGCAGCTAATGATTGTGAATGGTAAGTTACGAATTGCAGAATGCAACTCCGATTTGTTTTATACTTTTGTCGTATTTTGCTTCCAGAATATCCAAACTGTATAAATTGTTCACAAGGAGGAATGTTAAATGGCTGCACCCGTTAAAGCATTTGTCTCTTATTCCTGGCAAGTAGAATATGCTACTGGTATTGTGAATGAACTCGAGTTGTTATGCCGGGAGCGGGATATTCAATTGGTGCGGGATAGCAGTACGATGCAGCATGGGGATTTGATCCGTGATTTTATGGATCGACTGGCCGGTGGCGAGCATATCATTATGCTGTTCAGTGATGCCTATTTCAAATCCACCTGGTGTATGTATGAGTTACTGGCAACCTGGCAGCGGGGTGATTTCAAAGACCGCACGCATCCGATTATCGTCAATGGTGACAATGTCGCTGATTTACAGGACAATGATTACCGAATCGGTTTGACAGAGTTTTGGAAAGCGAAATATGAATCGGCAAATTCAAAATTGACTGGTCATGATCCGACTGTGCTTATTGAAGAACAAAAGCGTGTCAAGTTGTACCGCAATATCTACCAAAATATCAATGAGCTGATCAATTTCGCCGCAGACCGCCTAACAACTCCGCTGGATCAACTCAAAGCCCAACAATACGCACAGATACTCGACCGGATTAATCCCAAAAGAATCGACGATCAGACCAATGGCGATGCGGCTTTTTTAGCGGAAATTAAAGCACTGCTTGCAGTGGATTTGAAAAAATCCGAATTGTTCAGAGATCAGATCATCGAGAATTGCGGTTTGAATATCATTGATGATGATGGATTGCATGGTTATCTCATCGATCAATGTCTGGATGGGCAGTTTGTCGAGATTATTCAAAATCTGCAATCCGCATTTGTGAATAGTTGCGATGAATTGGACAGTTCAGACATCACGGGTATAAGGAAACTGTATCAGGCAGCGGTAGATACTTTAGCCAAGCTGGTTCTGTTCAATGTCAAAAATGACTGGATGGCGCAGCACCGGAATAAGTGCGTACAGAATCATGGGAGCGAGCAAGTGTTGCCCGATATGAGTTTTTGCGGTGTGGAGGTGGTTTTGTCGCGTGAGAAGCAAACTATTCCTGATTTTCAGTATGTTGCGCATGATTTGAATCTGGTTGGTAAGGGCGTTATGCTGGAGTCCGGTTTTCGTTCAAAAGATGTCGTACGAGATATTATCAAACGCCTGTTTCAGCGTGTCCTGGAAAAGGAAGTTTTCGGTCAGGGCGATGAAAAGCGTGCACTGGATATTCTGCAAAGAACCATCAAACAGCGAAAACAGCAGAAAAATCTCAAGCTCAGGAAGAATTATTTTTTGCTGCTCCCGGACGATACCTCGTCTCCACTCTCGGATATCACGGTGCAGAAAGAAATCAGGAAGCTATTGCCGGATTTATCGTTCATACGAATAAAATCAGGGGCATGCGAAGAGACGTTTATTGTTGAAGACGCTGAATTAATGGTTGCGATCAGCGATTTTTATAAAACCTTGGAAGAGTATAAGCCCAAATGAATCCAGAATTTCTCGAGAGAATCGGTGCAGACATCGCCAAACTGGACGCGGCCACGCAATTGAATCTGCCGCGGTATGGTTCATGGCCGCCTACAGTGCATCAGTTTGACGAAAAAAGCATCAATGTACTGAAAACCGCTTTGGCGGCTTGTCGTCCGGTATTGCTGCGCGGAGAACCGGGTACGGGTAAAAGTCAGTTGGCCCATGCAGCAGCGGTAGCGCTGAATCGTTTGTTTGTTTATGAAGTGGTTAATGCGCATACAGAAGGCCAGGACTTGCTGTGGAAGTTCGATGCGGTCAGCCGTTTGGCGGAAGCGCAAACGATCAAAGCTGGCGAAGATAAAAAAATATTGCTCGACACCAAACGCTTTATCTCGCCCGGTGTGTTGTGGTGGGCGCTGGATTGGGATGCGGCTTATGCCGTATATCAAAGCAGCCAATATCAATTATCATTGCCGGAAAAGCCAACCGGCTGGCAGCAGGCCGAAAGCAGTGTGATCCTGATCGATGAAATCGACAAGGCCAATGCCGAACTGCCCAACAGCCTGCTAGAAATTCTCGGCAATAACGCCATTGAGATTCCGTGGTTGAAAACAACCATCGGTGGCAAAGGAAGCGTTCCGCCGCTGGTAATTATCACCACCAATGAAGAACGTGAATTGCCTGCCGCGTTCGT
>JAGRFM010000214.1 GCA_020446045.1 Nitrosomonas sp. | reverse complement strand
CCCGATTGATCGATGATGTAGCCCAGTGCCAAACCGGGATACTGGATATTTTCTTCACTGATTGGTGTGCTGTTAGTGTTCCCGATGTCTTCTGGTGAATGAATTGCGGCCAAAAAGGAATTTGCCGGTGTGGTATTTTCCAGGACAGCAAACCCATCACTGCGTAGCTTATCGATTAACACCTGCCCGAACAGATCATTGGCGTTATGGCGTAAATTAAACTGTGTAGTTGCTGCCGGATAAAGCCGTCCAATCTGATCGGCCACATCGTCAGCCATGACTTTGCTGTATTGACTGAATGCCGGTGACGGATTCTGTATGAAATTGCCATAGGGTTGTGTTGCTGCACAGCCACCCAGTAATAGCAAAATAACTGTACAAATCAGAACAGATTTGTTGATGGAGCATCTACTGGGTTTGGTTACATGAAATTGTGGCAACATGATCAATCCCCCCGAGTAATTGTGATACGGTTCTGATTGCCGCCAACACCGGCAACCAGGATTGCCTTGTCAAATACCGCATCAACAATGTAGCGGTCTCCCTGCAAGCGGTAATTGACCATGACGGTGTCGTCTTTTTTGAACAGACCTCCTTCGCGGTTTAACAGCAATAGCGTCGGCGCTTCAGTTTGCGCCATGACTTTGGGCATCTGGATAATGGTTTTTTGGCCGTCGTTATAAACACGTACCGGTTTCCATACTGCATTGCCGGATACCGAATACGCAAAATCGAGATTGCCGAGATATTCACCGGTTTCCGGTATTACACGCGATTGCCTGACTTCCAGCGCACGATTCTCCTGCGCTTTGATCGCATCCCATTTAGCCAATGCATCTTCCGGATAAATGAAGCCGACACGCGGCATGAATTCGCGCCGGTGTGAGCGAAGGCGTATGTGGTAAGTTCTGCGGTTTGTCGTGACGACAAGCGATGTTTCTAACCCGACATCCATTGGCTTGACGATCAAATGCTGTACTTCATTGGATCCTTGACCGGTAATGGCCGGTTCGATGAGCCAGCGCGCCTGATCGCCGAGATGAATCGAATTGACCTGTTCACCCGGTTGTAATTCAATATCGCAGACTTGTAATACCGCACAGACAATACTCGGTTGTTGCGCTCCAAATAGGAAACGAATCGAACCATCGCTTCCTGCAACCGGTTTGATACCCTGAGCACTGTTCGCCTGCCATTTCTTTGCCAACGCGATGGCTTCACGTTCCTGTTGGGTTAGTTGCGGATTCTTACCACTGAAATAGGCTTCGGTCAGGTTGCTGGCAAAAACGGAAGCAACACCTGTAATGAGTAAAAAAATGGTGGCTAAAGTGATTATGCGTTTCATGATGGAACCTCACTACGATTGCCGCGACCAGGAGAAGTCCTGGATGTAAATACCGAGCGGATTGTTTCTGATCTGTTCCTCGGTTGTGCTTTGTGTCGGTGGCCGGTGGTAGACTCTTAAAAGGGCTCGCATTTTGAACGGCGCTTCCAGTTGATGACCCTGCCGGTCATACACCTTTTCCAGCCAGTCGACCTGCCAGGTTTCCGGTGATTGCGGAATAACGGAAATGATTTCAACACTCACGGTTTGGGTTTCAGCGCGTTTGAATGGACTGCTATTCTCTGTGCCGTTAAACCATTCATTCGCTTTGGCCATTGCCGGATCGTTGGTTTTAAGCATCGCATAGGCCCTGAAGATGGCTTTACGCTGCAAGGCAATATCCGGTGTCACCATCCTGACATCGTTAATGAAGGAAGCGAGTGAGGCATGAACTACACGCTGGTCAGCTACTGCTGCAACATCGGCACGGGAAACCGCAATTGCTTCACCAAGATTGTTGACTTGTACCACATACGGGATAAATTTCGATTGGCTGCCGATATAAATCATGCCGCCAACACCCGCTAACGCGATCATCAGGCACAGAATCGCCAGTATTTGCCACATGTTGCGTGAGGACTGGACTGAACGCATATGATCGTTCCAGGTGCGCCGCGCGGACAGGTACGGATTCTCCGATTCACCGGTTCGGCGTCCACCTTCAATGAAGGTTTGGGAATCGTTTTCATCATCCTTGCGGATATCCGCTTTGCCAGTCAGGCTGAAACGGCGACTTTTGATTTTTTCGGTTAAATCACTGATGGTACTCATGCGGCCACTCCATAATCCGATAGTTTGAGTCCTTTCATTGCAAGCCACTGGTCAACCCAGCGATCGCCATATTGAACGTAGAGGTTTTTGATCGTGGCAATCGACTCCTTGTCGGTCGATCCGACAAACGCGAGTGCCAGCGGCCCAAGTGCCAGCTCATACAGTCTTCTACCGTTCTCGGATACGGTGTAATAATGTTGTTTGGGAACGGCGGCAGCCAGGATTTCAATCTGGCGCGCATTCAATCCCATACGCCGGTACAGTGCTGCGGCTTCTTCGTCGCGTGCGAATACGTTGGGTAGGAAGATTTTGGTCGCAGTCGATTCGACAATGACATCGAGGATTCCGCTGTTAGCGGCATCCGACAGACTTTGCGTTGCCATCAATACCAGGCAATTGTTTTTGCGCATCACCTTGAGCCATTCACGGATTTTGGCGCGAAATACCGGGTGACCGAGCATGAGCCAGGCTTCATCGAGCAGAATTGCTGCCGGTTGACCCTGCAGGCTGCGTTCAATTCTGCGAAACAGATACAGCAATGTCGGCAGTGCATATTTTTCGCCGAGATTCATGAGTTCTTCGATCTCGAAGGTGGTAAAGCTCGATAAGTGCAGTCCATCTTCCTCGGCATCGAGCAAATGGCCCATCATGCCATCAATCGTGTATTGCTTGAGTGCTTCGCGTATGGCTTCATCCTGAATGGTCACCAGAAAGTCGGATAATGTGTGCGAGCCGCTCTGATGCATGTTGGTAATCGCCAGACTGATTTCGTTGCGTTGCTGTGGCGAGACGGTGATACCGTTTAATTCCACCATGGTGCATATCCATTCCAGCGCCCAGGCGCGGTCTCCCTTGGATTCAAGAAACTGTAATGGACAAAACGCCAATGCCTCATCGTCACCGGCTACGGTAAAATGCTGACCACCTACGGCTTTGGTTAACGGATACATCGACAGTCCCTTGTCAAAGCAGTAAACCGACATGTTTTTGTAGCGTCGAAGCTGTGCAGCAATCAATGCCAGGTGCGTAGACTTACCTGCACCGGTCGGGCCGAACATGAATGTGTGACCGAGATCGCGCACATGCAGGTTTAACCGGAATGGTGTTGCACCCTGTGTGACGCAATGCATGAGTGGTGGCGAATTTGGCGGATACATCGGGCAGGGCGCCTGCGCTTTGCCGGTCCAGATCGTATTGACCGGCAACAGGTCGGCGAGATTCATGGTGTTGATCAACGGACGGCGTACATTCTCAACCCCATGTCCCGGCAAACTGCCGAGATACGCTTCCATGGTATTGATGGTTTCAATCCTTGCGGCAAAGCCCAGATGGTTGATGGCTTTTTCCACTTTGCGTGCGGCATCTTCCAAAGCGGCACGGTCTTCCATCATTAAAACAACAACGCTGGTATAGTAACCCTGTGCGACAAACCCACTGTTGGTTTCCGCGATTGCGGATTGTGCGTCTTCAGTCATATTGAGTGCATCTTCATCGACATGACTACTTTGCAAGTTGAAGACCTGATCAAAGAAGCCACGTATCTTTTGTTTCCATTTCTTGCGGTATTGATCCAGGTGTGCCACGGCTTCATGCGTATCCATGAAGATATAGCGTGACGACCAGCGATAGACACCAGGCAGTTCTGACAGGATATTGAGCATACCGGGTGTTGATTCCAGCGGAAAACCTTCAATGGAAACGGTTTGAATAAAGTTGCGACCGACCTTAGGCACAACACCACCCCACATTTCCTGACCACCCAGGATGGTGTCGAGATACATCGGATTGGAAGGCAATACCATCGGTTGATCGTTGCCGGTAATGCACAGCTGTAGCCATGACAGGAAATCATCAAGTGTCGTGGCATTGCCGTCTTCATTAATCTGTTGTCTGCTTTTTAGGCGCGTCAATTCAAACGTGGAGGATAAACGTGATTCAAAGTTGGTGCATTCGCGCTCGAAGTATTGCAACAGGCTTTTAGTGCGTGATTTGAAGTCTGGATTAGCCGTGTCGTCATCGAACATCATTTCGACAAACTTGCGCTGTGCCAGCATGGGTGGCAGGAATGTCAGCGTGACAACAAAACAGCTTTCATACAATTCACCGATACGCTCAAACAATTCACGGCGTTCCTGGTCAATCGCTGCCGTTACCGGATCGGGATAATTGGATAGGCCTTTATCTGAATAACCTTGTGCGGGTTTACGGATAGCATCCACATGAATCATCCAGCCGTTACCCAAACGCGATAACGCCTGATTGATGTGCAGTGACACCTGTTCGCGCTCTACATCCGTACTGCTGGCAGTATCCGCGCCACAAAACTGCCATGCCGCCATCAATGCACCGTTCTTGCCGACAATGATGCCGTCTTCAACAACAGCGGCATACACCAGCAGATCGGCAAAGCCGGTATCTTTGGATCGGTATTTGTCGAGTTTGAATGCTCGCTCTGTTTCACGGATGCGTATAAAAAGTATCAACAGTAGCAACGCACCCAGTACAGCAATGAGGATTGTTATGGCGGTAATCATTGGAATTGCTTTTCCATATGCGGTGGGTTGATGGTAAACGGCGTACTTCTGGCCGGATAATATTTCTTGTAGCGCAACTGTCGCAGATACACATGCCGTAATTGCGGATCGTGCTTGGCCATCAGGCGCAGTGCAAAAAGCGCGAAGATCCAAAGGGCTACGCCAAACAGCGTGGTCTTGATTTCCATTGCCGCAAAAATGGATGTGGCGGCAATCAGGATCGAGAACATCACCAGTTCCCGGTCACCGCCCATGAATAGATTCGGACGGTTACCCGATTGTCTGATCGGTATGGTTCGTAACGCCATGTCATACCTCCTGGATACAGGAATTCATCACTGCCTGATAGAGTTCAGGCGACTTTAATCACTACACTTACAAACTGTT
>JAGRFM010000213.1 GCA_020446045.1 Nitrosomonas sp. | reverse complement strand
TGGTGTGATATGTTTTCCAGGCAAGTTCTTTCTCCTATTCAATAGGGTAAGAACTTATTCTGGCGTCCACACTCAACCGGTCAAGATAATTGTCGTCTGACCGGACAGGTTAATTGTCGTCTAATAGACGACGGTGTTTCAATCTATAGAGTGTTACATCAATCAATGGATTATAAAAAACATTTAAATACCTGATCGTAACAATGGCATAGTAGGTGCAAATCGACATTTGTCGCATTACGCTCCGTCTTTTTGACGGGGGATGGTAAAAAACTACAGAATACCCAATTTAAAAAAACTATCATTATTACCAGCAAGCAAGATAGCCAGATAAAGTAACAAAAGAGACAGTCAGATCAAGTTTCAGCTTGGAAATGCTATGCTTGTAGAGCTATGGCTGCATGCTTCGACTAAACCGCTCGCGCAGCAAGTAGCCCAATGGAATGGACTTCTCCCACTCAACGGCATCGCAATGTGCCAAACTAAAGATTTTAGCAATCAAGAAGCGGGAGGAGAAGATGACTATAACACGTATGGGAATTGATTTGGCGAAACAGGTATTTCAAATTCATCTATTTCTTATGAAAAAATTGGTAAATACCCCATCAATCAAAGCACGTTATCAATTATATATCAGCAAGAAATAATTCCACAGTGGCGGTTGTCCAGGTGGCAACGCCTGCGCCAAAAAAGTCTTTGTCTTCTGTCCATACAGGACAATCGAGTAACAGGGCTGCGGCAACAGCAGGCCAATCGTTGATGTCACGGGATGCAATGCGTGATTTTGCCTTGCTCTCCAACTCAATTAAAATATCATTAGCAATGATCTGAACAGTATCTAAAATACCGTTATATACTGGTCGCCAGATTGATTCACTTAGTTTATGCTTGGTCGTCAGTTCTGTTGAGAGATAAAATTCTGCTTCGGAAACATTTGCCGCTGCCATGTAAAATGCAACTGAGCCGCAGTAATGCTCAATTAAATACCTAACCCGGTGACCCAATACAGCACGAATAAGAATGTTTGCATCAATAACTAAACACTTATGTTGCATGTGATCGCTGCCGCCGCCACTGTCTAAACTCATCCATCAGTTCATCTTCTTTAAGACCCAGCCGGACTAATTCATCATCCATGCGCTTTCCTGCTTCCTGGAGCGCTTCACGCTGGGTTTGTCCTGGCCGTTTTGGAACAGGAATAAAGAAACCGATGGTTTGTCCGTGTCTTGTAACTTCAATAGTTTCACTTGATTCGAGAAACAATGATAACTTTTCGCGCAGTTCTCTCACGCCAATACGTTGAGTCATAAAAACCTCCAATTAGTGCACGCAATTGTGTACTCAATTGTAGCAAATTAGTTACCTTTATGGTATCTCTTTTATTCGACGCGTTAACAAAATTGAATCTACCACAGTCCACTTCGGGTCGCTTTCGGCCATCAATAGTTAGTTACCAATTTCCAATGAGTGGCTGGTCACCCGAAAAGCGGCCACTCAGCGACAGCAAGAAATAAGACGATGAACAAACATAAGATTACCAAATTCCCGGAATCAATCGATATCGGGTTTGTTTGGCATACTCAGGATAACCCTTTAGCTCTTCGTGCAAAGTACGATCCTCAAAGTTAGTACGAATAATCAGCAATAGTGTCAGAAACGCCGCAAGAATTAACGCAAAACGCGATCCAAGCGCCACAGGCACAGCAAACAACAAAATAATTACCACAATATACATGGGGTGTCGTACCACTGCGTATGGCCCGGTTGTTACTACCTTGTGACCACGGTCTTTATCTATTTTGACGACTTGCGATAGAAATGTATTTTCACGCATCACCCAGCCCAGTAACAAAAAGCAGGGCAAGTGTATGAGTAGCGCTAAAATCCGCATCCATTCTGGTAAAGGTTCGCTCCACTCATAGCGCATCACATCAAAACCGGGAATAAGGTAAAGTCCGATACCGCCAATAAAAAATACTGACATTAATAATTTATCCCAATATTT
>JAGRFM010000212.1 GCA_020446045.1 Nitrosomonas sp. | reverse complement strand
TGGTGTGATATGTTTTCCAGGCAAGTTCTTTCTCCTATTCAATAGGGTAAGAACTTATTCTGGCGTCCACACTCAACCGGTCAAGATAATTGTCGTCTGACCGGACAGGTTAATTGTCGTCTAATAGGAATGGTTCTACCCATTTCCAATGAGACTAATTTATTCCATACTCCATCTTCTGGCATTCTAGGAACAAGATCATTATAATTCAATAGCTCCTGATAAGCTTTTCGAATCATAGCTAATCTTTGATATTCAGCACCTAAATACCATGTACATATAACTGACAACAATAATGCTGAAATTGGAAAAGCGAAAATCATTTTTCCTAGTGGTTCAGCAATTTCGGGTCTTATATAAGGCGATATATTTATCAGAATTATGACAAATGAAAAACGATTAAAACTATCCCAATAGTGGCTTTGACGAAATTGAAGATCTTTCCACAAACATTCAATAATTAGAGAATTATTACACATAGTCGAATCTCATCCTACCAACTACCCCCCAATCATCACCGTCGGCAATCCCAGCACTATACTGCCGCCGTGTGCTGTGCTGTCGCCCATCCGCGCGGCCGGTTTGCCGCCGATCATGACGGTTGCCGAGCCTTTCACGATGGTATCCGGCGGGCCGACGCAAACACACATATCGCCGACGACTGCGGCTGGCATGCTGCCGATCAGCACATTGGCTACACAAGGCCCGCTAATTGGGCCTCCCACATGCGGAATCGGCGGGACGCCCGGTGTTTGCATCGGGCAGGTGTGCATGTCGGTTATTCGGGCTGCTGGTGGCATGGCATTGTTCTTCGCTAATTAATCATGACCATCGCGCCTTTCACCGTGGTCTGCCCGCTGGCGGACAATTCCGCCGTTGCATTGCCCTTGGCGGTAAAACCGACATTGGCTTCATGGCTAATATTGAGTCCGCTGTTCTTAATGTCCGCCTGTGCTGTCAATTCGATATTGTTGACTGCGTCGATGGTAACTTTGCCCTTCGCGCTGATTGTGATGTCTTTGGGACTATCGAGCGTTATACCACTGGAATTCAATTCCACTTTGTTACTGTTTTCATCCTGTATCAGAATCGATTTTTGATCGTCACTGATGACGATCTGGTTATTGTTCGGGGTGATCAGCGTAATGACTTTCTTGTCTTCATCAAACTCGACTTTCAGTTTGCTGCGCGTCACAATCGCCTTGGTATTGTTTTCCGCCGTCAGTTCATACGCGGGTTTTCGCTTGTTGCTATACAGGCTGCCCAGAATGACCGGACAGGACGGATCGTTATTGAAGTAACCCAATATCACTTCATCGCCAATCTCGGGTATAAAAAAAGCACCAACATCACTGGACGCATAAAAACAGGCCAGTCGTGCCCAAACCCCTTCGGTTTCCGCCTGCATCACCGGCACCGATACCTGGATTTTATATTGCCCGTCGGGATCGGCATCGAGTTTCTTAACCACCCCGATTTGCAATCCTTGCACACCCGGAGCAAGCCCGGAAGCGAGCGGTGCTTCCATCTGGTTTTGTTCGGCAAACCACTTTTCGGACAAGCCAAACTGAATGTCGGATTTCCAGTTGCCACTGGAAATCCGGTGCGTAACGGCGGTAACAAACACATTGCCGTTGAAACGATCACCCACGCCGCTCAACTCAATTAATGTGCCAATTTTTGCCTTTGCACTGCCCTGAAATGTAGCATTGCCCCGGATACGCGCCAGCCCGGATTTGACCTGCTGCGCTTTTACCCATGCCGTCAGTGCCGTCTGATCCAGTGTAACCGCAGATTGCAGCCTGAAAGCACTCAACCCGATCACTGAAGCCAAATCCGAGCTGGCCAGATTACCCTGGCTGTTGAGAGTTACCGGCGCATTTTGTGCTTCCGTTACCGCCTGAGTCGACGGATCCCATACCGTACCGGTAACGGATTGATATTGCGCAAAAGCATCCAGGTCTGCATCGAACGCCATTAAATCAGCGCCATATGTTACGGTCAATTGGGCTTCACCGGACACCTGGGGTTCCTTGACACTAATCGTACCCGCATCAACCGTTACCAGGTAGCCGTTGATTTCGGCCCGCGACAGCAAATAATCCCAATCCGTACTGTAAAACTGTACCAGTTCCTTGAATTGCGTTTGCGTTGCCGTCACATCGGCAGACAGACCGCTGTACCCGCCAATCAGCTTGGTCATGATGTCGCTATCCTTGGAATCGACAAAATTGGCGTTCTTGCGTCCGACCGTCATGGCCACGGCTTTATCCTTGCAATACACGATCAAGCGGGAATAGTTGTCACCGTCGATTTTCAGGCTATGCCGTATGACTATACCTTCAAACAAAACATTGTCCGCGGATTCATAACCTGCCTTGATTTGGATTTCTGCGCCAGGTTTGAAGACATCTTCATTACTGACCGGAAAATCATTATTCGGCATATCGCCATCGAGGACGACAATTTTTGCCGAAGGTATTTTATTAACGCAATAATGGATATCCACCGATACGATCTGGATGGTTTCGGCAATCGCCTGGCCGTCGCTGGTAATATTGACGAATAAGGGGCCTGTACTGCTTGATAATGGAGAATCTGCCATGCCTTATACCTTACTTACTGTAGCGGCGGAAATTTCAGCTGCATTCCGGGTTTGATGTCATTGAAATGCGTCAAATTATTGATGCGTGCAACATCGGGATAATACGCGCTATTTTGATAGATCCGGTAACACAGTAAAGGAAGCGTATCCCCGGCTTTAACCTCGACCAGATGTGTCAAATCCGGCGATTCATTCTGTGCTTCTTTGACGATTTCTTCGCTGCTCTGGTACTCGATAAACGTTAATGAAACTTTGGCACGTAGCGGTACACCGCTGGGTTTGAACAACGTGTAGTCAAACTTGAGCGATTCCACGCGGCCATAAAACAGGAAACTTCCCCATGTTAACTGCACAATCGGTGCTTCATGTTTACTGCCGACATAGGTATACACAACGCTTTTGAGCAGATCAATCTGATCCTTGACGGAAACCGGCTGGCTGTTTGACGACTTCACCACGCCGGTACCATCCAGAACCAGTTCTTTCAGCACGATTTTCTCAGGCTGGCTGACATCGTATTTGGTTTCGGTTCCCGGCTGTCCCAGAACCTTGCTCTTGGCGTATTTCAGACTGAATGTATGCTCATAACCGGAAGGGTTGATCAAGGCTTCGAATTTCTTTTTTGAACTGTCGACACTAATCGTGCCATCAGTACCAACCGTACACGGTGAGATGGTCAAAAGCGCTTTTTTCTGACTTGCCATTACCGTTCCTCACGGTTTTGCAGCATATCTTCGATCAAATCACGGCATTCGGTCATGATTTCTTCTTTCAAAGCCAACCGTTCCGTATCCATATCCTGCGTGTCATCCACAACACGCTGAACGATGTTGGACTTGATCAACAACTGCTTAATTTCTATAGGCATAGATTACTCAGGCTTACACAATGCGTTTGGAGTACGTATAACTCATGACAATCTTCTCGATTGCGACTTCATTTTTGGTTGAACCAAAACTTTCAACTTCCCATTTCAAGGGGTACGCCGAATCAAAAAGCCAACCGCGGATCGGTTTTTTTTCTTCGTTCAAGAGAAAAACGCGCACTTCCTTGGTTTCAATCGCCTGGACCAAATCACCTTCCATCACGGCCATACACCATTTAACCAACGGGGAATCCTTGGATGCGATGCCGCGCTTGAGTTCAAGATTGGAATGTTTCACTCCTTTCGGCAGTTGGTGGACGAAGCGGTTCTCACCGCCTTCGGTCACTGTTTCCACATCGACTTCGGATGAAATGCCGGAGACTTCCTGAAAGGAAGTATCCACCGTTTCATGCGTACCGCCAAACATGACTTTGAAATAGAACGCCGATGGCGGATAGGGATTATTCGATTGCGCGTCAGGCATTATTCAAGAAACACCGCAAAGTAGAATTTGCGGTGTTTGAATACAGTGTTTTAACCGTTAGCGATGGTCAAACCTTCATGAACGATTTCGATGGATTCAATCGCCACTTCATTACCCTCCGATTTCAAATCGGTTCCGGTGATTTTGGTCGGCCACGCATTGGTCAATGTCCAAACCATTGTCGCATTACCCCCCTCATCGAGCAAACTGATAGTAACCGGCAGGCGCTTGATGGTATTCATCTTGATCTGTTTGAACCAGTCCCAGAATTTGTTGTCGCCTTTGAAAACACCTTTTTTCATGGTGATATTGCCGACTTTCTTCATCCCCGGCATTTTGATCACTGAAAATTCAGGACTGTCACCGTGCCGGTACTTGATTTCCTCGGATTGAATATCGAGACCGTTGACTTCCTGAAACGACATCACTTGCGAATCCCATTTGACCTGGAAATAGAATTTCGGCATGGGCCATACGGTTGCCGATTGACTTGATCCATCATCTGCCATAACTTACCCCTTATATAATTGAACGTTAAACATTACGCTGAAATAGATTGTAAAACCCAACTCAAATTATGATTTCTGCATTTGCTGCTGGAATGTAATTTCAATAAATTCAGCCGGCCGGCTCAAAGCCACCAGCACAGTTACACGCAAAACTCCATCCAGGATATCCTGCGGCGTCATGGTCTCGCCAAGGCCGACAAATACGCCGAAGGCATCGTCAGGCGTTGCGCCCGCCAGTCCGCCACGTTTCCAGATGCTGGTCAGGAAATTGCTGATCATGCTCTTGATGGTCACCCACGTATTGGAGACATTCGGCTCAAATACATAGGCTTTGGCCGCCAGCTTGATCGATTCCTCAAGCATGATCATGGTTCTGCGTACATTGATATAACGCCAGTCCAGACTGTTGCCATCCAAAGTACGGGCACCCCATACCAG
>JAGRFM010000211.1 GCA_020446045.1 Nitrosomonas sp. | reverse complement strand
ATTGATTTTATGGTGCCGACACCAAGAATCGAACTCGGGACCTTCTGATTACAAAACATATTTACAATTTATTGGTATTTATAAATCAAACACTTACAACGCTTGCCACAGCCAAAACCAATGTCACACAGCCCCAATTAATGGTATTTCAATGGCAGTCTGGCACAAATTTGGCACAATCAATTTTTCTGTTAATCGGCTTGTATAAATTTACTACTTTGTCATCAACTCTTTTTTCACGAAAAACTTTAAGTTGATAAGTAGAAAGTTTCAATACTGATTATTAAGTCCTGAGTATTGGCACGTTAACAACATCTGCTGCTTCACATAATGCTTGATCAAGTGTGGCGAGCGGTAATTCAAAACGCTGAGCCAATTCCAGATAAGCAGCATCATACAGTGTTAATCCGCATCGGTCGGCCAAATGCAAAGTAGTGCGCCATGCCTGGAAATCTGTTTCCGTATCTACTACAATAGCTAAAGCAGCTAAGTCAATCAGTGATGCATCTCGAAATGCAGTATCAATTCTGTTTCGCCGAATTGCCATTTGGAGTGCATTGGCTACTTCCAAACGCCATAGCGATGGAACAATTGCACTCGTTTCCATAACTTGATGCAATGCAGCATCGGCCTGTTGAGAATATTCGTCTTCGAACAGCCAGGCTAATGTCATTGAACTGTCGAGAACAAGACTCACGGCCTACCCTCATTTATCAAGTCCTTAATTTCAAGCTCTCCTAGTGTCATACCTTTTCTGCGCACAGCAATATTAGCAGCCGCCTGGCGTGCTTTAGTACGGTCAAATTTCTCCTGAGCTGAAACCAGACGCGCCACAGCTTTGCCATGCCGTGTAATAACAACTTCCTCGCCACTTTCAACCCAGTCTAGCAATGCACCAAATTTGTTCTTGGCTTCAAATGCTCCGATCTCTTTCATATTAAATACCCTCAAAAAAAAACAAGCTAGCTTACATCTAGGCTAAATTATATTATAAAGCACTTTTAATCTCAAAATGTCCTGTGTATAGCGAATTCAAAAATTGATGTGTCAACACTTTTCTGGACACAAGGTTAAGCAGCATTTAGCTGCAACTCGAAGTCAACGGGCGATAAATATCCATTAGCTGAATGTAATCGCTCCCGGTTGTAGAACACTTCGATATATTCAAAAATAGCCTGCCTGGCTTCTTCCCGAGAACGAAACGTTTGATGATGGATCAATTCGGTTTTTAATGTATGGAAGAAGCTTTCCGACACAGCATTATCCCAGCAGTTAAGTTACTCCGGCAGAGCCGGAGGCTTATTGCTTGAGCCCCTCGAAGGGGCTGTTTGTTAGCCGCTAAAGCGGCGTGTCTATATCTAGTGTCATTTGCTCAATACGCTCATCTTCTTTTTCCTGCTCCCGTATATATGCTCTTGCCATTTCTTCATCTAACCCTACTGTGGATACAAAATAGCCTCGGGCCCAGAAGCTTTCTCCCGTAAAATTCCTTTTCCTACCAAATTGGCGAGATATCGCTATCGCACTTTTACCTTTTATGAAACCCACTACATTTGATACCGAATACTTCGGTGGAATACTAATGCACAGTCGAGTCGACCGGGATCATAGACCCCAGCCGCTCACAGATCCGGACGTGAGCCTCTCGACTCATCCGGCTCCTGTCATTCCGATCGCCGGCCTCAGACCCAGCAGCTGCCAGTGCGGAAACAAGTCAGGCTGCCGTTTTGCAACAGCACCCAACCAGTAATGCGCACGACGTGGCTGCCGCCTCAGCTTCTTGTATTTCCGGGTCGCCCATTTCACCAGCTTCCTGTTCAGATTGTAAAAGGTCGGATATAACGCTGATTTGTAGAAACACCCAAAGTAATTTATCCAGCCGCGCAGCTTCGCTCCAAACATACGCGACAAATCGTCAATCGATTTATCGCTCCGGTTCTGGATGCTCCAACTCCGGATTTCTCTCCGAATCGCCTTCGCCGATGAAGGACTGATCGCTGGCATCATGCGCACAAACTTTCGTCCTTCACGTGTTACTGCAGTTCTGAGTCGAAACTCATACCCCAGAAACTCGAACTTGCTCACCGGATAATCTATCCAGGTTTGGTGTGCTTTGCAACATACGATCTTACTCTTTGCCGGATGCAATTCCAAACCACATTCCTCAAAACGCTTTTTCAGCACCTCTTCGATCCGTTGCGCGTCTCGCAAGGTCGAACAATGCACGACTGCATCGTCGGCATATCTTGCAAACCGCAGCCCTGGCTCATGAACTGCCATCCACTGGTCGAATACATAGTGCAGGAACAGGTTCATCAACAACGGACTGACGACGCCACCTTGCGGCGTGCCTTTCGTCCGTTGTTCAGTCACTCCACCCGGATGCTGCATCGGTGCGGTCAGCCATCTCTCGACGTACATCAGCACCCACTTGCAGTCCGTATGTTTCCTCAGCGCACGCAGTAACAACTCATGGTCTATATTGTCAAAGGCTCCTTTAATATCGAACTCATACAGCCAGCCGTAACGCCAGCATCTCTGCCGGGTTTTCGACACGGCTTGTAGCGCCGACTTGCCGGAACGATAACCATAAGAATCCTCGTGAAAATGTGGCTCCAGTATCGGCTCCAAGAACATCTTCACCACCGTTTGGGCAATTCGGTCTGACAGCGTAGGTATCCCCAGCACTCTCGTTCCCCCCGCTCGTTTCGGAATCGTTACAGCCATGACCGCTGGTGGCAGATAACTGCCCGATGTCAACCGATTCCATATCTTGAACAAATTTCCTTTCAGATCTCGCTCAAAATCCTCAATCGTCTGCCCATCAATGCCTGCGGCACCCTTGTTTGCCTTGACACGCTGGTAAGCCTGCCAGACAACTTGCTTGGAAATATCATACGATCTTGCCATCTCCTACGACTCCTCCCACAATGGTTGGTCGCACTCAATGACTGAATAACTCAACCCCTTCGCTCCTTTCCCCATTACGGAAACATCGTCACTACTACGGGTTGATCCGCCCCTGTGCTCTGCATTCGCTTTCGATCTCGCAGGGGCCACCTGCTCGAACTTGTGCGTTCGCATCAGAACGACAGGTTCCCAAGTTCCATAGATAGGCCTATCTGGCACTCACGCCACCTTCACGCCAGCCACCGCCCGATCGATAATCAGGTAATCTTCGGACTCTTCCCGGACCATACACAAAAACCCGGTTTTGATGACAGCTTGGACCATTATGACGCCTCTTCAGTGGTTCATTTGCATTCGTCTTTACCAGACTCATCTGACGCGTCTCCACGCCTTTTCTCCTGACGCTTCTCACCCCAGCTCTTTACCGGAGCAACCCAGGAGTGATTTGAACCCAGTTCCTGAAAACCGGGCTCGAGGGACCTACCCTCATCCTACCTACAGCATGTGGCTTCTCCGTCTTGGGTGCCGCCACTTCTTGGCACACTATGGATATGATCCTGCATTAAATGTCCTTCGAGTATCTCGCTTCCCTTCTGGTTAGCAAGGTCATGTAGCATTTCACCTATATGCTTTCTCAGCTTACCAAATATCAACTTCTTTCTACGCTTCGGAATAAATACCACATGATATTTACAATCCCAGCGTGTATGGCTCAAACTTTGATACTCCTTCATTTTTGACTCCTCGTCTCGTGGTTGGGACGAGTACGTTACTGCTATTGCCGTAACGGTCAAACCTTTGGGAGTCCCCCGGCATAGCCGGGGGTTTACCTAACTTTAATTATCCGCCACAATCAGGGTATTATTAACCGACAGATCGTTTGAAACGAAAAGGATAAGCATATGGAACAACTTGATCGCATCACCCAGCAACCCGGCATCATGGGTGGTAAGGCATGTATCCGGGGAATGCGTGTGACAGTCGGCATGATCGTGGGACAAATCGGTGCGGGACGAAGTGTCGATGAAATTCTTACCGACTATCCTTACCTTGAACGTGAAGACATCATGCAGGCGCTGCGGTATGCAGCATGGCGTTCGGAGGAACGTGAAGTCATACTGGCTTCCCAATGAAGCTGCTTGTCGACATGAATTTGCCCCAACATTGGGACGCTGGGTTGATGTGCTGGTTAACACTGGTATAGAAGCAACGCACTGGGCTTCAATTGGCGCATACAATGCATCAGACAGTGAAATAATGGCTTACGCCAAAACGAATGATCATATCGTTTTGACTCACGATCTCGATTTCAGTGCTATCCTGGCTGCCACGCATGGCGAAAAACCCAGTGTAGTGCAAATCCGCGCAGATGATGTCAACCCTGACGTCATCGGCAAGCAAGTGATCGGTGCGTTACAGCAAATGTCATCGGATTTGGCTGATGGCGCATTGCTAACCATTGACACCAACCGTACCAGAGTACGGCTGCTCCCGCTTCGATCCAAACCGCTGGAAGATAAATGACGCCACAGACAATTATCCTGTGCATGGCGAATTAATAATTTTAGCCAAAATCAGCCCCGCTGCCACTCTTGTAATTATCTCGGACACGCGTAATATTAAGATCAATGAGAACAGTCCTTTTACTTGTTGTGCATTTTCTTACCACGCTCGCGAAACTGGTGGGACCGGGTGGTGCACGGTCCATCATAGCAGATAGCCTGCTCATTAAGCATCAACTCATCGTCATCAACCAACCCCGGCAAAGAGCTCCTAACCTAACGGGTCTTGATCGATTCCTGTTTGGCTTTTGGTCGCTATTCATGAACCCAAAGCGTCTTTTCAAAAGTAACGTCATCTTCAAGACATCCACTTTTCTTCACTTTCACAAAATCCTGGTTAACCGCAAATATCATCGGCTGTTTTCATCGCGAAAAATGGCCAAGCCAGGACCAAAAGGTCCATCCATGGAACTGATTCGCGCGATTGTTGAATTGAAACAACGCAACACAAGTTACGGTTGCCCTCGAATCGCGCAGCTGATTTCAACGGTGTTTGGCATCGAGATCGATAAAGATGTTGTCAGGCGCGTTCTCGATAAACATTACCACCCAAATTCAGGCGGTAACGGACCGTCATGGCTTAGCTTTATCGGCCACGCCAAGGACAGCCTTTGGTCAGTGGATTTATTTCGCTGTGAATCCATCCTTTTGAAATCACACTGGGTGATGGTCGTCATGGATCAGTACACGCGGCGAATTATCGGCTTTGGTATACACGCTGGAGCGGTGGATGGACCCAACCTTTGCTGGATGTTTAATCGCGCAATAGCACGAATGGGTACGCCGACATATCTGAGTACCGACCATGATCCCTTGTTTAACTTTTATCGATGGCATGCCAATCTGCGAATACTGGAGATCCACGAAATCAAAACGATCCCGTACGTTCCAGTATCACATCCATTCGTCGAAAGGCTAATCGGCACTCTCAGGCGCGAGTATCTTGATCAGGTTCTGTTTTGGAATGCACACGATTTAGAAAAGAAACTCGATGCTTTCAAAAACTACTATAACGGTTACCGTGTTCACGCTGCATTAGATGGTGAGCCGCCATTAAGCCTCAGCGGAAATGATGTGCTGGGCAAGGCAAACATCAACGAGTACCGGTGGAAATCACATTGCCGAGATCTATTTCAGACGCCGATAGCAGCTTGAATTGTAATTCACCACCCACAGGCTAAGAACAGCCAAAACCAAAAACTGCGGAAGCCGGACGACAACATTGACGATGGCATTCAAACTAATGGAAGTAGCGCAGAAAAAATGGTTCCGACTGAGGGCTATAAATGGTTAGCAGATGTCATTGAGGGCGTCAAATTTGTTAATGGCATTAAACAAAATGGAGATCAAAAACAGGTGGCCGCTTGATTTCTCCATACACCGGTCGGTTTCCCGGCTTCAAGTTCGACGACAAAGCGCACGTCAACCCCTGCCGCCAGTGCCAACTGTGACTGCGTCAACCCGAGTTGCTTGCGGGCTGCACGAAGCGCATCGCCGAGTTGTTGGGGTGATCGAATGGATATCATGATTTATTTCCCGTTCGGGAAATTATTGATCAGAATCCAGGTTTGCACAAGCCATATTTCCCGATCGGGAATGTTTTGTTCTTTTGAGTGTCTGTATTCGGTAGATGTCCCGAACGGGAAATTCATGGCAGAGTGGGATAAAGCTTGCGGCGCAGCAAAAAAGTCATAAGGCTTCAGATTATTAGTCATAATCTGAAGCCTTAAAGATATACAATATTAACTAGGACAACATGCTCGATTTCTTCTTGGCCAATCCCGCAAGCCATAACATGGGCAGGATCATCAATGGCAGCGTCCAAGGCTCTGAGACGACACCAACTGTTGTTGTGTCGGCAGTCAATTGAAACGACATGTTCAACGTTGCCGAATCAAAATTCCAGGCATCGCCGTCGGCAGCCCGGCTCCAGCCGGTGTTATTGCCTGTCGCGCTTTCCAGCCAATACCAGTCTTGGTTACCGTCATTGTTGAAGACAGACAGGTAGTAATTCGTATTGCCTTGTAGTACTTGATTGACGCCAAGGTCGTATTGATAGACGGTGCCGCCGAATAAGTCAGTCAGGCCGCCGCTGCTATCCCCGGTGCCTGAGAAAACCGATTCAAAAAGAAAGCTGGATTGCGGGCTACCGAAACCGTCATCTGCAAAAATGCGTACAGTCAGCGATTCCGTGACCGGTGCGGTCGAATCGTAGCTGCCCCACCAGCGGATATTAGTCAGTTGCACATTACTGACGAACTGAAAATCATCGGTGGCAATCTGCACGCCGGACGGTCCGACGCTCAAACTACCATCTCCGCCATTCAGTGGCGCCTGTTCCAGAACAACAGCAGTAGCAGATAAAGGTAAAATACTTAAAAACATTAGTAGGATTAATTGTCGAATATTATTCATTGTTATTGTCCTTTAATTCATCATTTAAATTTTTCTCTTCTTAAGCCGCTATTCCCACGAGCGTTATGTCGCCGAATTCGAATTCAACAGCATCCACCAGGTATTCGCTGGCGTTCCAAGTGCCGTCACCTTGATTCTGCGGGCCGCTCAGGTATTGTCCATTTACATCGGACACGCCCCCGAAGATGAAGTCAGCGCCGTTGTAAACACCTGCAGTCAGAACAGCGGAAGAGAAACCGGAAGCGTGCTCAAGCGTGATTTGCTGATTACTGGAAAGTGCGTTCGCACTGAAAATCAATTCATTCACCACCGTTCCGGCATCATCCAACAATTGCAGCCTGCCTGCATCGAAATGACCAGTCGTGCTATTGCCGTCAAGGCGGGACAAGTCAATCGTAACTTTTGTTGCCGTCTCACCGAGGCCGAATCGCAATGCTTCCGTTCCGTCGATTTCCTGGCGGATCGTACTCGAAACCAGAGACTGCCCGCTGACACCCAAATCGCCGCCAAAAATATCACCGCCATTTAATACGCTGGAATTGTTTCCATTAAGCGCTGCACTGCTCCAGTTTTCCAAAGGATCGAGATAATCGGCTTTATGGCTGATATCAATTTTTGCATCTGTCCAGGCATTTTCCCACGCATTCGGATCAGAGCGTGAAACCCGCAACGGCGCATCGCCGATACGAACTACCTCAACAGGCGGCGGTGAATTTACGGAAACAGCAAAGTTGCCCGCATTGACATGCGTACCGTCTTCATCAATCAGATCGACACGAATGGTATTGCTGCCCGTGGCTGCATAAACATGCGCCACCGTTCCGGCAGCATTGAAAACATCAACACTACCATCGCCCCAATTGACGATATAGCTGGTTACCGTATCGTCACCCGGATCGGTGATTGCGCCGAGATTCAACGCATAGCTGTCGCCCGTATTGACTTCAGCGGCACCGGCAAGCGCGATTGTTGGCGCGACGTTGTTGACGTCAAGCACGAACTGCCTGGTATCCGAGTCGCCCGTAACGTCGGTAACGGTAACACTAACAGTGCGAGATGCATCACCATCTGCGAAAGCACGGCTGATATTAAAGCTGCTCGCCCCAGCCGCTATGCTGCCCGCTTCCACCGGATTACCATCGTTCCAATCCACGCTATATGTCCACCCATCAGCATTAGCATCTTCACCGTCAGTAAAAGCGATAGTACGCGTAAACACCTGACCTTCATCAATCACATCGTTGTCAATAACATGAATGCTGAGTGGTGGATTAGGTGCAGGCGGTGTCACGGAAATATAGTTACTTTCACTGATCCCGGACACGCCCAGCGAGGATGCGATATAGCTGCTATCACCCGTCAGCGCAAAATCAAGCACGGCGTTATTGAAATTGGCTGTTCCCCGAGAAATTCCGGCGTTTAAAACTGCCTGTTCAGCTGCAGAACGAACAGCGGGATCAAGATCATCAAGCGTTATCAAAGCGCTTGGATAGGCGGGCAGGTTAAAACCTTCAAGACTCTCGCCGCCATCGTATGTAAACAGACTGTCAGCAATGTCGGATACGCGCCAGTCGTCGCGATATTGTCCGTACAGCACATCAAAAGCCAGCGGGCGGTCAAGCACCGTGCCATCCGCTAACGCGATGTCATTAGCCGGATTGCCGTCGCCATTTCCAAACAATCCTTCAAGATCACCGGCCATGTCGGTATTCAGACGCACGTCAATATCAACGCGATTACTGAACACATCCACAATCAGACGGCTGTCGCCCGCATTCACAACGCCATCCGCGCCCGCATAAACGATCGTATACGTATTATCCTCACGGAAAATACGATCATTGCCGACATTGATGGAAGAAAAATTATTGATTGTTGTCGCAATACCATCGATTTGAAGCGGAATGGCATCCTGCGCATCCACCATTACTGCCACGCCACCCAGGTTTGTTGCAACGGCTGAATTAACACTGACATTATTGCCAATAGGCACCATGCGCGCCTGAATTTCAAATGAAGGGTCGGAAACGCCACGCAACATGACAAACTCGCCCGCAGCCTGAAAATCATAGCCGACACCATCCAGCGTCGAAATATGAGGATCGCCAACCGTCCAGCCGTTCACGCCGATCGGTGGTAGCGGTGGAATATTCGAGGTCACCACATCACCGGAGCGAACGTTAAACAGCCAGCGTCCAATATCACCGGTATTGCCCGCTGTCTCATCCAGCGCCAGCATATCAGCCTGGTTTCCGGATGCAGGCAGCTCGAAAAATGCGGCTGGGTCACCTGTTCCTGCCGTATAACCTGCGCGCGCAACCGCACCACCCAAACCGCCGAAACCACCACTTGCATCTCCAGTCGTCCAGTTGACATCTTCGTAGCGGAATTCAATGTCGAAATCGCCGTTGCCGCGATCAGTCAGAATCAGCTGAAAGGCATTAAGTTTATCCGTGTGATTCCCAAAGTAACCCACATCATCCCAAGTGACGATAAACCGGTCATTGACCGTGTCAAAATCATAATAAACCAGATTCGATCCAGTTGAATTGCCCCCGGACGTTGGCGCAACAGCCCCGCCCCGGGTATCCACATCGGCAAAATAAGGCGTGATCTCGGGGTTGTTGCTGACGCCGGTAATCACGTTGGGTGTAAAAGTGGCGCGCGCTCCGTTAAACGTTACGCTACCGTTATTATTGACCCACAAACCGGAAAACTCGCGGCCAAAGAAATTAATATTGTCCTCGAAGATACTCGTGATATCGATGAATCCGGTTGAACCGTCATCGTTCCTGGCGAGTAATTGCTCACCAAACCCTGCAGAGCCACCGAGACCGCTGATGAGGTTGATGCCTTGTGGAAGTGTTATACCTAGCTCACCGCTATCAAAGTCATTAATAGTTATATTGTCACTAGAGCCTTTCCCAGTCCAATCAATAACATTTAAAACTTTAGTTGTTGAATTGTATTCAAGCTTGATATTGTTATTTGCAATACTGTACAGCTGGTTACCGCCCACGCCTCCGGAGATTGGAATCGCATTACCAGCAATGGAAAACAGTGGTATTGTCAGTGGTAGATTCGTCCCAGTGGTAATTACAATTTGTCCCTGTCCATCAGCATCTGTAATAGTGTCGACACCATCTCCAGATTGTGCAATGTTATATGTATCAAAACCAGCTCCGCCCATAAGCATGTCATTGCCTCTACCCGCAGTGATTTCATCATTGCCACCACTTCCCTCTATAGTATCGTTTCCAATGCCGGTTCGAATAAAATCTGATCCGGCGGTTCCCGAATTGGCTCCGCTTAAATTCAAATCTATAGGCACATTGATGACACCATTCTGTCTGGAGCCCAAAAGTATATTTGTTTCTGCTCCTGGGAAATTGCGAACGTCTGCCGGAGTGGCTGCTGCCAAGTAACTATCCAGGTCAATACCCACTGTGTATAACGCTGATCGTACATAGGAATTACTATTCTGGTGTGTATCGTATTCTAAACTTGGGGCTGCTACCTGTAATGCATTGTGTACGCTTTCAAGCATATTCCAAACATTTTCTGCCGTTTGATAAGGTTTCAATCCTACGAATGTTATGGCGTACCGATCAGCATTTTCTATCGTGTCGTCGGTAGCTATGTAGGGGGTGTTAGCGCCATGAGCTTGTCCGAATGGTTGGAAAACCCAGTTGCCAAATGTGAATGTAGCAGGCGCTTGCACTTCTGCTTCTTCAAGAGGTGTACTAGGATCGTCGTCATCGTAAACAATTTGCAAATGACCGGAACGATCTAGATCACCAGTTAAAATAGATGAACCAAATATGTAATTGGCAGCAATCATTAAACTCGGCATCCTAATTCTCCTTTATTTTCTTGTATATCCTGCACTTATATGGGTAACCAGGCCTTCTTGGTTGATGTTGATTCCCACGCTGATCCCGGCTATTGCCAAGAATTCTTCAAAAAAAATACGCACTCCAGACATCGGTGATTTCCGGTTTTTCAATGGCCCAGACGAGGGGACTAGCCAGCTAGCATTCACACGGTGGTGGCGATATGGCTGAGAATCAGGAGGGTAGTCGTAAACGATTACTTTAAAGCCTTGTTGCAAAAACCACTCTTCAGATTTATGCACATCCCCGAGATAAGTATGTATGCGAGATAAACATACCTCTAGCTCAGTCGTCGTCTTGATTATTGACCAGTTAATGGTATCTGCATCCTCTGCTGCGATTAAACACGAATCTAAATCTGGAAACTTTTCGATTGCTCTTCGATAGGGACGTATTTTACTTTCTGGCCATGATAGAGAAAGCTCCTCTATTGTTTTTCCAAATAATAGAAACTTATATTCCTGCACAGTATCAATGGATGAATGTCGTGCACTCGGGTTTGGCAGAATCGATTCTTCTCCGTAAATGTTTTTTACAAAAAAACACACCAACAATAATCCACATAGTATTGCGGGTACGATTTCTGATACTTTTTTCATATATGAAGATTTTTGCAAAAGCCTCATACAACAAAGCCTTTAACCAAAATAATTCTGGAGTCTGAGTATTTCTGTCCAAATTGCCTCATAAAAAAATATTGCAGGCTTATTGGCGCTTATATTCCTCATACTATCCGTGTTTCTATTTCTTGCTGCAAAATTCGTGCCATATTTTTGGTATTTTCCATAACAATATGAAAATCAAATTGAATTATTGACAAATTAAAATATCGGCGAATCCATTTTTTCAGGGATTTGCTGGGTATAGGAAAAATAAACCACCTTTTCCATAAGTTCTGAATGTACTGGAGGCTGGCTCGGCTGTCAAATACTGTGGCAATCAATCGAAAAATGACTGCAATCCGATTCAGTTAGCGCAAGAAAGT
>JAGRFM010000210.1 GCA_020446045.1 Nitrosomonas sp. | reverse complement strand
TTGCGTTGAACCTGATAAAAAAAGAAAAAGCGTCAAAAGTTGGTGTAAAAACAAAACGGTTAAAGGCAGGTTGGGATAATGATTATCTGCTACGAATTATTGGAGTAATTTAAGCCCGATTGCCCTGCGTATATACGTGAGCAAAAAAAAGAAGATGAACGAATTGATCAAATGAGACTGGATATTGATATGCCGCTTTAGCGGCGAACAAACAGACCCTTTGAGGGGCTCAAGCGATAAGCCTCCGGCTATGCCGGAGGTAGCTTAACTGAAACGAAAAACCACCTTTTTAAGACAACAGAATTGCTCTCCACAAAGCGCTACATAGAATATAGAGCCAATATTCTTTATCATTAAACATTATCGTACTGCAACAGGCTGTAAAATAACGTACGCCAAACACCATCTCAACCAAAGGTTTTAAGACGAACATAAATGATACTGACTTTACTTTCCATCGCAGGTATTCTTTATTTTACGTTACAACTTGAAGATCGGTTTGGCATTCCATCACCACTTGGGCTCATTGGTTTATCCTTTATATTCCACACTTTTTTTCATCCGGCTCCACTATTCACCAGCAATCCGGCCGAATTTTCACTGTTGGTATTATTCCTGCTTCCAGTGCTGTTAATTTCCGATTCTTTGGAATTGCGCGTCAAAGACCTCAAAGAAAACGGGTTGAGCCTGTTTTACATTTCGGTGATCGCGGTTGCGTTGTCGGTACTTATGGCGATTTTCACCGCCGATCTCATTTTTGCCGACTATCATTTATCTTCTGCGGCCATCATTATTTTGTTTGCCATGGTGCTGGCAACCGATCCCGTTTCGGTCGTCAGTATTTTTTCAAAATTTTCCATTCCGCACCGGTTAAAAATTCTGGCTGAAGGCGAAAGCCTGTTTAACGATGCTACGGCACTGATCATTTTCGTCTTCGTCGGTATTTATGCCCTGGAGGGCGGCGAAATTACACTGAACTATGTCTCTGAAATCAGCCTGCTTGTCATCTTTGGATCCGCAGTTTTAGGTATTGTCGCCGGTTATTTAGGTTTGCTGGCATTAAAAACAACGCAAAACCGGACTGCCGAAATGATGATTATTTTGGCAACAGGATACGGTGCTTTTGAATTAGCCGAGCATTTTTACACGTTATTGAATCTGTTTGGCGGCCACTCTCATTTACATTTATCCGGTATCTTATCCTGCATTTTCGCAACTATTACCGTGCAGCACATGATGACGAAAGCGCTGGATGAAGAAGCCTCACGACTGGGTGATGATGAAGAAGCCATACACCAAGCAGCGCAAAACCGAAAATCATCACGCCGGCTCATTACAGGACTGATTTCCCGGATAAAGGCAACTCTCGAAGAACGTGACAGGCACCTGAGAACCAAAGAAGATATCCAGTTACTGGCGATTCTGGCGAATACCATTCTGTTTGTCGCCATGGCGGAAATTATTGACTTCAAACTACTCTGGCACTATAAAACGGAAATTCTCAGTATGTTTATCGCCACCACGGTGATCCGCGCGTTAATGGTGGGTAAATTTGCCATTATTACCAACCAAACAACCCGAATGACCAATGTCAATTACCGCTGGTGGTGTGTCTTGACGTTCGCGGGTATAAAAGGCGGCCTGTCGATTGTCATGTTAATGATGATTCCATCCACCTTCGAACATCTGCAAATGTTTCAGGCCGTCGTTATCGGTGTAATTTTGTTATCCACATTTATCTATTCAACGATTCTGATCACCATTATCACATGGAATAAACAGAGCTTTGCGAACGAACTGGCAGCTGAGCATCAGTCGCACAATCCAGGAGATTTACGCTTGAAAAATTGAGCTGAAACTGCCATCAAATACAACATGTTAATCAATATGCCGTTCCAACACAATGTATCGGCATCATGCTGTCCGTCCAATGTATTGCCGATCAACTTTACAGTTTTTGTTTCTTATAATCGTGGATATTCAAAACAATTGAAAGCAGGACAACTACGGCAAGAGAAGCTCCTGCTCCCATATTGATAAAACCCAGCCCCAGACTCAGTCCCATGATATCGTTAAATAAATAGACGAGAAACGAATTCGGCAAATGGGTCTCACCGAGTTCTCTTTTAATTTGCCAATGCCAATCCGTTAAAGCGCAATAACCCAATCCATACCATGCTCCCATCACCAGCCAGGAAAATACGGTGAGGCCCACCGAAACCAAATGCCAGCGCCTGGTGCATTTCCAGATCCAGCCAGTCAGATTGAAACCGATGACCATGCAGTGCACACCAAAAAGAAAATAATCCAGTGTCTGTAACATCGGGCAGGTCGATCAGGCTAGGCTGCCGGCACTTTCAGAATAAAGGTTACCGGCCCGTCATTGGTCAACTCAATCTGCATATCTGAACCAAACTGGCCATATTGCGTTCCCGGATAAATTTTTCCGGATGTTTCCTGCAGATACGCAAACAACTCGCGCCCTTTGTCGGGCGAAGCCGAACCGGTAAAACTGGGACGGCTACCGGAATGGGTATCGGCAGCCAGTGTAAACTGGGGAACCAGCAATAACTCACCCTGTATCGCACGCAGACTCAGGTTCATTCGGCCGTTCTCATCCGGGAAAATGCGATAATTCAAAATACGTTCAAGCAAACGATCCGCGTCCTTTGCACGATCATTTCTTTCCACTGCAACCAGCGCCGTAATTCCGGTATTAATGGCGCCAATAACGGCGCCATTAACCGTTACACTGGCTTTTTTGACACGTTGAACAACGGTAATCATGCAGTTATCTGCTCGGAATCGGTGTCGGCGGTTTGCAATAAAAACGGGACGGAAATTCTTCACTGCGCCGCCGGTTCCGGATAACGTCACCCCCTTCATTCACACAGGTTGCAATCGATTGATCCAAACTGGGGAAATATTCATTTTCACCGGGCTGTGCTGATATCGGCGGGACTCTGGCCCGAATCCTGGCGCAAATTTCAGGCTCATCGGGGTCAGGTGTATCGCCTTCCACAGCAGGTAACGGACATAACCGGCATGGATCTCCCGGACACAGACACCCTGCACAACTGGCATAAACAGGTACTGCAAACAATAACAGCCATAAAACCAGAAGTGGAAAAAACAGTTGCCTGGAATGATTCAGATAACGACTTGAATGGTCAAATTGTTTCATTGTTGTTTGATGCTCCAATTAAAATGTTCAGCTAAAATAGCAATTGTCGCTGCTACAAAAATAAAACGCAAAAGATATCATCTCATTTACCTGAAACAACAAACTAATCCCTAATCAAAAGAACACATCTTGAAAATTTGTAATCAACCTGTTAGCAACAAATTGAAAAAGGAACCTCGATGAAAATATTTTTGATCTTATTTCTGTTCGTTCTATCCATACCCACAACTCAAGCTGAACTCAGTGACGAACTGAAGTACTTACAGCATAGAGCAAATGAAGCTTACGGACAGATGATGAAAGCGAAGAAAGAAGCCGAACGCGCACAGCAAGATACTGCCTTTGCTGAACGAGAAATAGAGGCTGCCAAAAAACGGCTGGCCGAACAGGAAAAGAATCTTGAAACAAGCCGACAGAAATCGATCCAAGCAGCCCAAAGGCTGGGACGCGCCACAGCCCGTTGGGAAGAAGCCTCGGACATTCTGGAACGCGAATGGCAACAATCCGGACGATATTAAAATGGCCTATCCAAATAATGTCAGAAACATTTTAATATGCGGAATATCTGCTTCCATAAACTCGTCTCCGGATACCTGAAAGCCAAACCGTTCGTAAAAGGCCTTGGCGCTGATTTGTGAATTCAACTTGATTTCCGTAATGCCATTTTGTTTTGCCGTATCAAGAAGGCATTGCAGCATGGCACGGCCTATCCCCTTGCCACGCCACGATTTGATCACAGCCATTCGGCCGATATGACCATTCGGCAATAACCTTGCCGTTCCAACTGGCTTGCCATCCTGTGTTAAAGCAAGTACATGAATACAAACCGGGTCAAATTCATCCCATTCCAACTCCACAGGCACCTGTTGTTCCTGGATAAAAACTGATTCGCGAACAATTCGCAACAACGGTGCTGCCTCACTCCATCGCACAAGTTGCAACTGATAAGGTAATGGCGTCATTGCAAGTTAAAGATGATTAGATTGATGATGTTCGATTAGAACGTAATAAGTGATTTGTGTAAATACTATCTGATATACATCGCCAACCAACACATCTGAAAAATATCTGCTACCATGGACTAACCGGTGCCTTTCAATCTATCCGGTGAATACACATTTGTAGCAATTCGGTTTTATTGTTTGCGAGGAATGCCCTATGAGATTTACTTCGCTCACACAACGTTTCGCCGTCTGGTTTACGTTGGTTTCATTACTGCCTATTTTCGTGATCGGCAACAGCTTTTTGCATACGTTTGAAAACGAAATCCAGAAAACGGTTATCGAAAATTTATCGGCTATCGCAGACAAAAAGGTCGAACAGATTGATAATTATTTCGCCGAGCGGCTGTTGGATGCAAACTTGCTGCATGATTCTATCGCAACGCGAAATGCGATGCTTGAATTCCCGAAAGTTTTCGAAGAACAGGGAGTAGATTCGGATGCATACCGGCAACTGGATGCGCAGTACCGTAGCCATTTCAAACGTTTTGTCGAAGATGCCAGCTACTATGATTTGTTTTTGATTTCACCAAAAGGCGATATCGTTTATACCCAGAGTCACGAATCCGATTTCGCCACCAACCTGATGACCGGACCATACAGTCAAACCGGTTTGGGCCAAGTCACCCGTCATGCATTAAACCATCTGGAAAGTTCAATTTCCGATTTTGAATTTTATGAACCCTCTCACGGCGCCATTGCGGCATTTATTTCCTATCCTATTATTATTCAGGATGAAATTGTCGGCGTATTGGCGCTGCAGATTTATAGCAAACATGTTTTTGACGTCTTATCCAACAACATCGGTTTGGGTAAAACCGGTGATACCGTCGTTGCAAGACTTGAGGATGACTATACTGCACTCATCATGGCGCCACTCAGCTCCGATCCCGATGCCGCGTTAAAACGTAAAGTCGAGCTGCACAGACCTTACTCGATTGCTTTAAAAAACGCACTGTCCGGCAAATCAGGGGGCGCAATTACGCGCGATTACCGCGATGTCGCCGTGGTCGCAGTCTGGCGACCGCTTTCCCGCATGCGCTGGGGCATTGTCGTTAAAAAAGATTTTGACGAAGCTTTCGCCAATGTCCAGCGGATAAAAGAATACAGCATGATTATTCTGGGCATCACGTTGCTAGGCGTCATTTTTGGCGCTTTCTTATTCAACCGCCGGGTAGTCACACCGCTGAAACAGTTGAATCAAGGTGCTATGGAGATAGCCGCAGGGAATCTCCATCAACGCGTTACCATCGCGGGCTGGAATGAAATGCGGCAGCTTGGCCACACGTTCAATATCATGGTTGAGCGATTGAATGCAAGCAATCAGGAACGCAAAAATGCTGAACAGAATCTGCGGCAACTTAACCAAGAATTGGAACATAGGGTTGCAGAACGCACCGCAGATTTACAACATGCCAACACTGCTCTGGCTATCAAAGAAGAAGAAACACGCTCAATCGTAGAGCATATGGTTGATTGCGTTGTCACAACGGACAAAATTGGGCTTATTCTTTCTGCCAATCAGGTCATTGAAAAACTTTTCGGTTACACACCCGAAGAAATCATCGGTCAGAATGTTGCTATTCTGGTTCCAGAACCTGACCGCTCCAAGCATGTTTTCTATATGGAACGCTATTGCGAAACCGGGCACGGTCAGCAATATGTCGGGCGGCATTATGAAAATGGTTCTCACGGTATCGGCCTCGGTCGTGAGGTCGAAGCGGTACATAAAAACGGTGAGTTGATCCCGGTTTATCTCGCGGTCAGTGAATATTTTGTGGGTGAGGAACGCCATTTCACCGGCGTTATGCGGGATATCCGCGAACATGTACGGATTATGAAAGATCTGAAACAGGCCAGAAACGATGCCGAAGCCGCAAACCAGGCCAAATCAAGTTTTCTCGCCGCCATGAGCCATGAAATACGTACGCCGATGAATGGCGTCATTGGTATGATTGACGTACTCCGGCAAACAAGCTTGAGCGGTTATCAAATGGAAATGGCCAATTTAATCCGCGATTCGGCTTATTCTCTTCTTGCCATCATCGAAGATATTCTCGATTTTTCCAAAATCGAAGCCGGCAAGCTGGAAATCGAGAAGATTCCCATGCCATTGGCCAGTGTCGTTGAAAATGCGTGCGGCATGCTAGCACATCTGGCACAAAGCAAAAATGTGGAACTGACACTGTTTATCGATCCAAAAATTCCGGCAAACGTCCTCGGGGATCCGCTACGAATCCGACAAGTTCTTGTCAACATTGTCAATAATGCTATCAAATTTTCAAGCAAACAGGAAAAACAGGGCAAAGTCTCGGTACGCGTGTTACTGACGGAATCCGAACCGGAACAAGCTGTCGTTACGTTTCAGGTTTCCGATAACGGCATCGGTATGAATAAAGAAACGCTGGATAAAATTTTCAAATCCTTTTCACAAGGCGATCCCTCAACCACCCGCCGGTTTGGCGGAACTGGGCTTGGATTAACTATTTCTCGCCATCTGGCTGAATTAATGGATGCGGAAATTACAGTACAAAGCCAACCGAAGCAAGGATCGACTTTTGTCATCCAGATGCCGTTCAGGATACTTCCCGCAACAGAAGAAGACCAGCACAAAACGACCGAACTGTCCGGATTATCTTGCCTGATATTTGGCAACCATGAAGGACTGGGCAACGACCTGGCTGTTTATCTAAAAAGCAGCGGCGCTTCAGTCGAACAAGTGTTCGATTTGGCCGCTGCCCGCCAATTCATTAAACACATGAAATCTGGCTTATGGTTAATTGTGATTGATGCCGGACATCAAGAACCTCCGCTTGCCGAATTGCGCGTCGCATTCGGAGAACGTGCAGAAGCCTTACATGCCCGTATTGAACCGCATTTTATTATTATCAAACGCGGCCGCCGCCGGCAAGCTCGAATCGAATCAATTGATATCGTTACGCTGGATGGCGACGTTCTGTATCGTCAGTCCCTCATGCGGGCAATCGCCTTGGCAGCGGGCAGAGCAGAGCCTGAAGCAGAAAAATCACCGGCAATCGATATATCAACAGAAAAACCTTCACCCATGTCTCGCGATGAAGCCTTAGAAAAAGGCAAGCTGATTCTGGTTGCTGAAGACAACGAAATCAATCAGAAAGTCATCAAACAACAACTTGCATTACTGGGTTATGCCGCTGATATCGCCAATGACGGCAGGGAAGCGCTTGGTCGTTGGCAAAACTGCGATTACGGCTTGATATTGACGGATTTGCATATGCCCGAAATCGATGGATTCGAATTGACCAGAAACATCCGTGAACTTGAATCGGACAAACAACATATCCCGATTATTGCGTTAACTGCGAATGCATTAAAAGGTGAAAAGGAACGTTGCCTGAATGCCGGGATGGATGCTTATTTGAGCAAACCGGTTCAACTCGAAGATCTTCATTCCACGTTGGAAAAATATCTACCAACCAACCAACACCACTTGGACGATGCATCGTCACCAGAACAAACAGAAAAACCCACGAAAAAACCTGCCGAAGCGCTAACCGATAAAGCATCCATACCCGTTGACATCCATGTCCTTGAGGCACTGATTGGCGATGATACACAAATGATTCAGGAATTTTTGCAGGATTTTCGTAAAAATGCGACACAAACAGCAAATCAGCTACGCGCCGCGTATCACGAGAAACAACTGGCAACAGTCGGCTCTGTCGCACATAAACTCAAGTCATCGTCGCGTTCGGTCGGTGCGATACGGTTGGGCGAATTGTGCGAAGCACTCGAACATGCCGGTAAAAATAATGACCGGCATAAACTGGATGATTTAATGCCACAATTTGAAACAGAACTTGACCGGGTGGACAATTATCTGAAGCGTTATTAGCGCTCAACCCAAAACCTGATTAAATGGCTTGCCCTGATAAAAATTCTGAATATTATCAGCAATCTGATTCAGCAGACGCTGGCGCGATTCTCTGCTAGCCCAGGCCACATGCGGCGTAACGATCAAATTTGACAGGCCATACTGTAACAGGCGATTTTCATGCGTTGGCGGTTCTTTCTGTAAAACATCCAATCCCGCTCCGGCAATCCGGTTGCCGGATAATGCATCCAGCAAATCCGCTTCATTGATGATTGCACCGCGTGCAGTATTAATGAGATAAGCTGTTGGCTTCATTAAATCGAACTCTCTGTTGCCTATCATTTCGTGCGTTTCATCCAGCAACGGGCAATGCAGGGAAACAAAATCAGCCTGACGGAGTACATCATCGAACGGTTGTCTTCCGGAACGCACCGATGACAATCCCTTATGATCGGCAATCAATACCTGCATACCAAATGCTATAGCTACTTCTGATACCGCTTTGCCCAATTCACCGTATCCGATTATACCCAGCACTTTACCGGATAATTCTTCAATACTGAAATCCAGCGGACAAAAATGACGGCTGGCCTGCCATTGCCCTTCTTTAACCAACTGCCGGTAATCGACAAAATTACGCGTCAGGTTCAACATCAGCATGAAAACATGCTGCACGACCGACGGTGTTGCATATCCACGCACATTACAGACTGGCACCCCGCGTTCAGCAGCAGTCACCAGATCGACATTATTGTATCCGGTTGCGGCTATACAAATCAGCCTCAGGTGTGGCGCAGATACAATAATTTCACGGTTCATCGAGAATTTGTTACAGACAACGACTTGAGCATCCCGAGTTCGATCCATCACCTGATCCGGATCTGTTTCATCGTAGTATTGCCAAGGAGAAACGGCCTGTTCAAGTGCCGTGCAGTCCATATCACCGCGTGTAACGGAACCAAAATCGAGAAAAACAGCGCTCATGAATACCAGTCCTTATAGTTGAGTTTTCCTGACTAGTACTTCGTCAATTTGATATTGATAAAGTATCAGTCTATTTTAATAATAAAAACAGAGGACGGGGGTGTTTTCTATCATTTGAAATTGCCTAAAATAAACCTGTTTCCATCTGGAAGGAACGTTATAATGTTGTCACCCAATCCATTGGCACAATTGCCGAGTTCTCTAGGGGGTGTCGTCATGTGTTATGTGCATTTATGCGTGTGCAGATTTTTGATGGATGTTTGTGAAAAGTTCGCAGGGCATAGCCGTAGCTATGCCCAAGTACCTTGAGCAAGCAGGCACAAAAATATGCCACGCCCTTCGTGTTTGCTTTTCGAACAAAATTATCGTCGTTTTTGCACCTTGAATATGCTTTAGCATGTCCTGCGGCCCAAAAACTTGATTCTTTTGCCCGAAAAACAAACGGAATTGTACATAACACATGACGATGCCCCCTAGCGTTTTGAATGATCCATTCCAGCGATGCAATCTTCAGAAACCAACATTACAAAAAAAACGCCCACGACTGAATATCAAACACTGATGCAGGCGGGTGAACTGAAGCCGGACACCGACCAAGCCAATGCGGTTAACGCATTGGAAGATTTGCATGAGGCACTGTTAAGTTACTCCCGCACAGACCGTGCCCAGGATGGTTGGTTATCGCGTTTTTTCCGCCGTACTGACTCTATAATCAACTCTCCAAAAGGCATCTACCTGTACGGTGGGGTGGGCCGCGGCAAATCCATGTTAATGGATTTGTTTTATGAAACCGCACCACTTCAAGCCAAGCAACGGATACATTTCCACGAATTTATGCTGGATATCCACGCCCGTTTGAAAGCCTGGCACGGCCTATCCACGCAACAGCGTAAACTGGAAGTAAAGGATATAAACCATATGGGAAAAGCAGACCTAGACGATCCAATTCCTGCAATAGCGCACCAAATAGCAAATAGAGCGACTCTACTCTGCTTTGATGAATTGCAGGTCACCGACATCGCCGACGCAATGGTGATCACACGATTATTTCATGAATTGTTCAATCAGGGAGTTGTCGTGGTGTCCACTTCCAATCGAATACCGGATGACCTCTACAAGAACGGATTGAACCGGCACCGATTCCTGCCTTTTATCGATCGCCTCAAGAAAACAATGAAAATCGTCCCGTTAAATGGCCCGATTGATTATCGCTATGATCGTTTAAAAGGTACTGAAACTTATTTTCATCCCGTCAATGAAACAACAACGAATGCCTTAGCCACTATCTTTTTTCGTTTGACCGACCGCAATATTGAAGACCGGGATAAAGTACCCAGTGGCGAGCTGATCGTACAAGGACGTAAATTGTTTGTTCCCAAATTGGCGCGAGGTGTGGCGGTATTTTCTTTTAAACGGCTTTGCGCCAACCCGTTAGGCCCTGCAGATTACCTTGCTATTGCACGCGCCTACCATACGGTCATTATGGTTGCCATTCCACAGTTCAACAAGGAAAATACCAGCGAAGCAACCCGCTTTATCCATTTTATTGACGCTTTATACGAAAATAATGTCAAATTCCTGTGTTCGGCAGCCGAACCGCTACAAACACTTTATCAGTCCGGCAATATGGGTTTTGAATTTGAACGAACGACATCCCGATTAATGGAAATGCAATCGGAAGATTATCTGATACGTGGACATGGCAAACATATCTACGCTTGAGCAATTCATTTGGGGAATGATGAATTATCCGCCTTTTTGACGGGATTTCAGCAGATAACCCGCAACAGCACCTGCCACCATACCCAATGGGCTGGCAATAAGGATACCAAAGGTAGCTGCCCGTTGTGTATCCTGTACAATCAGCATCGGCCCAAAGAAACCGAATATAAATCCAATTCCACCCAATATCAACGAACCACACAAAATCGCGGCTAATCCTATTGTGTTAGATTAACGTAACACCACCCAAGATCGTAATTTTCATTATTTTTCATATCTTCGTAGCAAAATGCGACAACAAAATTCTATGGCTATCTGAGAGGGCTATTCCAGTCTGGAATCAATGGGGCAAACAGCCGAAACAATAGAATTAACAGACACAAAGATTTCGTTCCAGAATTTTTACCATATTCAAATATTCACCATAAATTTTTCTTTTACGAAAGTAATAATTTTGCAAATGAAATACTTTCGTTTTTTTGGATCGCAAATCTTGATTCAGGCTTAAGAAACCTGCTTTCAAGTCGATAACCAATAGCATACTTAATACTCATAACTGAAGGCTTAATGCGGAGAAATTAATGGAGAACATTTTTCTTGGGAAGCAACCCATACTTGATCGTAATCAGAACCTAATCGCCTATGAATTATTTTTCAGATCAAACGCGAAAGATGATACAGCAATCTTTAATGATGACCTTGCGGCGACAGCAAATGTCATTGTTAATGCCTACGGCCATTTCGGCATACAGAATGTATTAGGGGAACAACGTGGATTTATCAATGTTAATAAAGAATTGATACTGAGTGACATAGTAGATTTATTGCCTAGCAAGCATGTCGTTCTGGAAATGAAAAGCTCCGAAAAATTTGATGATGAATTTATCGAACAATGTACCGAGTTAAAAAAGGCAGGCCACCAATTTGCGCTGGATGGCGTTGTCATACTTAACGATGAGATTCAACGTATTTTGCCAGTAATCAATATTGTAAAAATAGATGTTTCGCAACTCGATAAAACTGAGTTGAATGGTCTGGTGAATCAGTTTAAGCGCTGGCCGGTTCTTCTGCTGGCTGAAAAAGTAGAAACACAAGAATTGGCAAAAGAATGCATGGCTCTGGGCTTTGAAATGTTCCAGGGTTATTTCTTTGCCAAACCTGAAAATATTGCTGGAAAACGTGCCGATCCCGCCAAGCTATCACTATTAAAACTTTTACAACTGGTTATGAGTGATAGTGATATTGAAGAAATTGATAAAGAATTCAAACGACAACCAGGCCTTAGCTATAACCTGCTACGCATGGTTAATTCTGCAGCAAGTGGGCTGCCACAAAAAATAAATTCAATTAAACAATCCATTATGTTGTTGGGAAGAAAACAGTTGCAGCGCTGGATACAACTGCTTCTTTATACAACCGAAAACGCTGGTAACTGCGACAGTATGGCAAACGCTTTGCTTCAAACAGCTGCTACCCGCGGAAAGCTTATGGAGCTTATAGCTGCAATAGAAAGGCCGCACGACAAGATCCATCATGAAAGAGCATTTATGGTCGGCATTTTATCGTTACTGGATACGCTTCTTGGAATCGAAATGCAGCAGATTATTGACAAGCTAGGCATACCCGAAGATATGAGTGATGCACTTCTCAATAGAGGTGGCCGCTTGGGCCTTGAACTCAAATTGGTTGAAGCAAGCGAGGCCAGTGAGCCCAATACTGTTCAATCATTATTGGGTGAATTAGGTTTCTTAAATCAAAGTGAATTGACTGATTTGGAACTTGAAGCACTCGGATGGGTAAACCGAATTGGTGAAGCAGCCAATTAGGCTTACAGAATATAAAGATTATTAGGCGAAGAGCAAGATGACAGATGAACAATATGCAAATAATGAGCAAAATCTGTGCATAACTGATGATTCAGTAACAGAATCAGCCGATGCGATATACAACCCTGAGGCCGAAGAATTTTTTTTAAATATTAAAAGTGATTTAGGCCAAGTTGATCGATTAGTCAGTGAAGCAGTCACTAATTTGGTTATCAATTTCAAGTTCATCAGTCAATTGACGAAATCGCACTATGAAATGGTAATGGCTATCGAAAAGCTTGCAATACCCGATGGAAGCGAACCTATTATTGAATTACTCAGAAAACAAATGATGATTGCTGACAAAATCGAACATGAACTGGAAGCTGCAGTCACATCGCTTCAGTTTGGCGACTTGGTAACACAATTATTGGCACACACTTCCAATCAAATTGATGTTTTTAATAGGGTTCTGCAACGCATTGATCGTCATAGCAGTTGGCAAAGCAAAGATAAAAATATGACAGATTTGCATGACAGTATTTCAAAAGCAATACAGATAACTCGTTCCAGGAGCAAGCAGAAGCCGGTTGTCCAGCAAGCGATGCATAAAGGCGAAGTAGAGTTATTTTAAGTGCTTGTTTAAATTTTTTATCTCAGTATCAAATCAGTTTAAGGAGTAAATCAATGGCAAAAACAATACTGGCGGTGGATGATTCTGCATCTATAAGGCAAATGGTTTCATTTACGTTGAAAGGTGCCGGTTACGAAGTTATCGAAGCGGTCGATGGACAAGATGCGTTTGATAAGGCTAAACAACGTACATTTAATCTTGTGTTGACGGATATCAACATGCCACGCATGGATGGACTAAAACTATTGGAAAATTTAAGAAAAATTTCCCAGTATCAATCAATCCCCATCTTAATGCTCACCACTGAATCAGCGAATGAAATGAAGGCAAAAGGAAGATCAGCTGGTGCGACTGGATGGCTTGTCAAACCATTTAATCCTGAAAGTTTGCTGGAAGTTATTAAGAAAGTTATCAAATAATCTAAATGGAATAATTTGATACTTTTATTCTGGCGTTTGATTTAAGGTTTTTGTTGTTTAATGTACTTAAATTTATTTAACGCCGTTTCCAGAGGGTGAGATGTCCGTTAATGGCGTAGGTGCTGCTGAAAGAAGAATGAAAACATGCGCATAACACGCATTTAGAGCTGTTCATATTACATGTTCATTCGGTTAAAGAATGAAGGTAGTAATTTCAGATTCATACTTTATGCAGAATTAATGTGGCAATTTCGTGGCAATTGGATTAGACACAATTTAAGAAAATAGGATTGGGAATGAGTACAGATCTTGAACAGTTTTATGAGGTTTTTTTTGAAGAATCCTCAGAATTGCTGGCTGAAATGGAAGCATGTTTACTTGGACTCGACGTCAATTCGCCCAGCATTGAAGATTTGAACGCAATATTCCGCGCTGCTCATTCCATAAAAGGCGGGGCGGGTACCTTTGGTTTTACAGATATGACGGAGATGACGCATATGTTGGAGACGCTACTTGACAGGTTGCGTAAAGGCGAACTTCAGGTTCGTAGCGAAATGGTTGATGCTTTCTTAAAAGCCGGTGATGTAATTAAAGACCAGCTTGCTGGTCATAGAGGCGATGGCACCGCAGACCCGGCTGTCGTTAAGGAAGTTTGCGAGGAGCTACAAAAATTTTCCGAGGAAACTCCTGGCGCCACGCCCACCAATAATGGAAATAACGAAGTTTCTGCAGAATATTCACAAGAGCAGCCACAACAGGAAGCTGTTGCAGTTATTGAGTCCTGTGAAACAGAACTATCTTCTGAAATTGGAGGCGAGTCTCCAATTGTTGCAGAAGACACTAACCAAACAGTTTATCAAATTGAATTTTCAACATCCGGATTAAGTGACGGTGCGAAGGAAAATCTATTCTTTAATTTAAAGCAGCAAGGAAAAATAGAAGTACTAACGCAATCAAATGATAGTGAAACCTGTCATTTACGCATGACGACGACCGCACCAGAAGAAGATGTATGGGAAACATTGGCATTTATTGTTGATCCAGCTAATCTAAAAATAGATAAGGTTGAAGAAACTGAAGAATCGGACAATTCAACCAGTTCAGAATCAACAACTCAGGAAGTGCCAAGCACAGAATCAACAGAAAAAACCAAAGTTTCTTCATCTGAAGAGTTTGAAAGTGCACCTTATGGCTTCTTTCCCGGCGCTCCGGCATCACCTGTTGAATCTTCTGCTAAAGAAGTTAATGCTTCAACAGTAACTGCTGACAAAAGCAATCAATCCCTTGCAGCCGGTTCAAGCACCAAGGCTGCTGCATCGGGTGAAACAAACTCGATACGCGTAAGTATTGGGAAAGTAGATCAAATGATTAATTTGGTGGGTGAACTGGTTATCACCCAAGCCATGCTAGCACAAACAACGTCGGAAATCGATCCGGTAATTTCTGAAAAACTGCATAGCGGCATGAGTCAACTCGAACGTAACACACGCGACTTGCAGGAATCTGTAATGTCTATCCGCATGTTGCCAATGAGTTTTGTGTTCAGTCGTTACCCAAGGGTTGTCCGCGATCTGGCGGCAAAGCTGAACAAAAAAGTTGAGTTGAAAACTGTGGGTGAAGGCACGGAACTCGATAAAGGCTTGATCGAAAAAATTGCCGATCCGTTAACACACTTGGTTCGCAATAGCCTAGATCACGGTATTGAATTACCTGAGAAACGTATCGCAGCAGGCAAACTGGCCAAAGGAACAATTACTCTGCGAGCATTTCAACAAGGTGGCAGCATAGTAATAGAGGTTGGTGACGATGGCGCTGGTCTTAATCGTGACAAAATCATGGCTAAAGCAAAAGAAAGGGGCTTGCAGGTTCATGACGGTATGTCTGACCAGGAAGTCTGGATGTTGATTTTTGAACCAGGATTCTCAACAGCAGATAAAGTAACCGATGTTTCAGGTCGAGGTGTAGGAATGGACGTCGTAAAACGGAATATTCAGGGTATGGGCGGAAGAGTAGAAATCAATTCTGTTTTTGGTGTTGGTACCCGTATTACGATTCGATTGCCGTTGACACTCGCAATTCTCGATGGGTTATCCGTTACCGTTGGTGATCAGATGTTTATTGTGCCACTGACATATATCACAGAATCGCTACAGCCATCCGAAAATGATATTAGAACAGTCAGTGGCCGCGGACGCGTGGTCCAGGTACGCGGCGAATATCTACCAGTCATTGCTTTGCATGAAGTATTCAATATTCGGCCAAAATCATCTGAAATCAAAGATGGAATTCTCGTGATTCTAGATGCTGACGGCCATAAGGCCGCCATGCTTGTTGATGAACTGGTAGGTCAGCATCAGGTTGTTATCAAGAGTCTCGAAAGTAATTATCGCCGTGTTCATGGTGTATCAGGCGCCACTATCATGGGCGATGGTAAGGTGGCGCTCATCCTGGATACGACCGGGCTGGTCATGTCAACGCAATAAGAGTCAGCATAATTCCTACAGTATTTATCACGATTTTATGTTTTTAAAAGGAGGTAGCGATATGTCGCAACAACAAACCGCAGCAATGCCGACTTCAGCTAATTCAGTTGGAGAAACTGCGTCACAGCAAATGAATGAGTTTCTGACCTTCAGGCTCGGAGCAGAAGAGTATGGTATCGACATTCTCAAGGTTCAGGAAATCCGCGGTTACGACAGTGAAGCTATAACACAAATTGCAAATTCCCCTGATTTTATCAAGGGTGTGGTTAATTTACGCGGCATTATCGTACCGATTATAGATATGCGCATTAAATTCATGCTGGGTAATGCCGAGTATGATCAGTTTACCGTCGTGATTATCTTGAACGTGGGCGGACGTGTGATGGGCATTGTTGTTGATGGTGTATCGGATGTCATTGGCCTTGATATGGATCATGTCCGACCAACTCCGGAATTCGGATCTATCATTGACACCAAATACATCACCGGGTTGGGAACGATTGATGATCGCATGCTAATTCTGGTTGATATCGAGAAATTGATGGCCAGCGAAGACATGGGGTTAGTGGATCAGGCGGTAAATTAAAGTTATTTGTTTTTTATAGTTTTGTTGGGAAGGAGAATGTGGAATGTTTAAAAACATGACGATTAAGTCACTTTTAATGACGATGGTTGGAGTTTTATCCCTGTTATTAGTTGGTGTCGGTGGAATAGGTTTATTCGGTATCGACCAGTCCAACAAAGGTTTGCAAACAGTGTATGAAGACCGGACGGTTCCGGCTGTCGACTTGGGAACAATGAACGATCACTGGCAAGTGGTACGCATGAATGCGGTTGTTGCAGCAAATTCAAACGACACCCAGGTTGCCAAAGAAAGGACAGCGGATACGGTCAGAAGAGATGCTGAAATTCAGAAGATCTGGGCGGCGTTCATGGCGACGACATTAACGACCGAAGAAGCGGGGTATGCTGAAGAATATATGCAGCATGAAAAAGCATATGTCGAATCACGTAACCAAACCATGCAACTAGCTGTTGCAGGTGATTTTGAAGGCGCCCGCGCAAATGCCATGAACGATGCTGGACCGAAATTCACCACGCTTCATGGCAGTGTTTTTGACTTGATCAACTTACAAGCCAGAGTCGCAAGCGAAGAATATGCCGAAGCACAAGCTAACTTTAATACTATTTTCATGATTAGTTCTGTTGCAATCGTGATGGGTGTTGTTCTGGCTGTTGTTCTTGGTTTGATGTTGATTCGCGCCATCGTGGGTCCGATCAATGAGGCCGTCAATGTTGCCAACTCAGTAGCATCCGGTGATTTGACCAGCCGTATTGATGTCAACTCAAATAATGAAACCGGCAAGCTGATGCAGGCATTAAGACAAATGAATGACAACCTGGTAGATCTAGTTGGCAAGGTGCGTAACGGTACCGAATCAATCAGCACAGCATCGGGTGAAATTGCTTCAGGCAATGCGGATTTGAGTCAGCGTACTGAAGAACAGGCATCCAGCTTGGAAGAAACCGCATCTTCGATGGAAGAATTGACTTCAACGGTAAGACAGAATGCTGATAATGCCCGTCAGGCTAACCAACTTGCATCCGGTGCTTCTGAGGTTGCCGTCAAAGGTGGCGCAGTAGTAGGACAAGTGGTAGACACCATGAGCGCAATCAACGAAAGCTCCAAGAAAATTGTTGATATCATCAGTGTCATTGACGGTATTGCATTCCAGACTAACATTCTGGCATTGAATGCTGCAGTCGAAGCTGCACGTGCAGGCGAACAAGGTCGTGGATTTGCAGTGGTTGCAACCGAAGTACGCACATTGGCGCAGCGCTCTGCGGCGGCGGCCAAGGAAATTAAGGAATTGATCAGTGATTCGGTGAACAAAGTTGAAGATGGTACACGACTGGTCGATGAAGCCGGCGCAACCATGGATGAAATTGTCAACGCTGTAAAACGTGTAACAGATATCATGGCTGAAATTTCTGCTGCTTCACAGGAACAAAGTTCTGGTATTGAACAGGTTAACCAGGCTATTACTCAAATGGACGAAGTGACACAACAAAATGCTGCGTTGGTTGAAGAAGCTGCCGCTGCTGCTGAGTCCATGCAGGACCAATCAAGCATTTTGATGCAAGCAGTTTCTGCCTTCAAAATGTCTGGCGGCATGTCAATTGCATCAGCACCAGCAAGGAGAAGCAATCGTCCTGTTGCAGTCGCTAAACTACCAGATCGCGGTCCAGCAACTAAAAAGTCCGCTGTAAAAAGAGAGTCAGACGTTGTTGCGATTGAATCCAAACCCAAAAAAGTTGCTGCAGGCGGCGGTGACGATTCATGGGAAGAATTCTAATCCGTTATTTTTAAGGTTTCTTTAAGACGTTTATTAAGAGAAATACAACTTTATCCGGCTCAGGTCTGAAATTATGGGTGCTTCTGATGAAGTCTCTGTAAATTTGGGGCTGAGCCGAATGAGTTTTGAAATCACGCCCTGTCCCTTCCTTAACTGTTACTATAAATTCAGCTGTTTTTATTTAGGGGGTGTCGTCATGTGTTATGTGCATTTATGCGTGTGCAGATTTTTGATGAATGTTTGTGAAAAGTGCGCAGGGCATAGCCTTAGCTATGTCCAAGTACCTTGAACAAACAGGCACAAAAATATGCCACGCCCTTCGGGTTTACTTTTCGAACAAAATTATCGTCGTTTTTGAACCTTGAATATACTTTAGCATGTCCTGCGGCCCAATAGCTTGATTCTTTTGTCCGAAAAACAAACAGAACTGTACATAACACGTGACGACACCCCTAATGCTTCGTTCCTGTTTTTCAGCCAACTGATGGAATGATTAACCTTTTCAATATAGAATCCATTAATATATGGGCGTTTCGGGGGATTCTGTATTTCTTTTAGTTGAAAAATCTTTTTACACGGTCTATGACGGATAACAGCTTGTATCACTAGTGTTCACGTGTTTTCTCTCTTCAGCAGTTTTTTTTATATGCTGCTGTCTATGTTTCCTGCTAATTGATAGAATTCATATTCAAAAGAAAAACAAGTGCCGACGATAGAATTCTCCTCCTTTTAAATCATTATCTTATTAAATTTTTTCATTTTGGTTAAATTTTGAGTATGCGTATTTTACTCAGTAACGACGACGGTTATTTTTCACCTGGACTGGCATGTCTGGCCGAAGTACTTGCCGATATTGCTGAAATCATCGTTGTAGCACCCGAACGAGACAGAAGCGGTTCCAGTAACTCACTGACATTGGATCGCCCTTTAAGCTTGCGCCGCTCCCCAAACGGATTCTATTACGTCAACGGCACGCCAACAGATTGTGTCCATCTGGCGGTTACCGGCATGCTGGATATTTTGCCCGATATGGTTATTTCAGGGATTAACAATGGCGCAAATATGGGAGATGACACAATTTATTCCGGAACCGTCGCAGCAGCCACCGAAGGTTTTCTGCTGGGTGTTCCTTCACTTGCAGTATCGCTGGCGGATATTTCAAAAGGACACTATGTCACAGCAGCACGTGTTGTTACGGATTTGGTAAAGCGATTCACTCAGCATGATCTTGATATGCCTATTTTACTGAACATCAATGTGCCCGATGTCTCGTATTCAGAACTCCAAGGCATTAAAGTAACACGCTTGGGGCGTCGCCATAAAGCTGAGCCAGTTATAAAATCGTTAACACCCCGTGGTGATACCGTATACTGGGTAGGCGCGGCAGGTGCCGCACAGGATGCAGGCGAAGGTACAGATTTCCATGCAGTACAGTATAATTATGTTTCTGTTACACCATTACAAATTGATCTAACCCGGTTTGATCAAATGGGTTTTGTCAGTGAATGGCTGGGAAAATGATTTTGTTGCGTTTAGATTATGTGATGAACTTTTAATAAACACAAAAAATGCTTTTAAAAACAAGAAACAACCAATCTGGTGGATAGTAATCTGTGAATATGCACTTATCCGGAATTGGTATGACATCGCAACGAACGCGCATGAGAATGATTGAACGTCTGCGTAATTATGGTATAACAGACGAAATTATTTTGTCGGTGATGGGAACTATCCCCCGCCATCTATTTGTGGAAGAAGCTTTAGCCAGCCGTGCATATGAGGACGTTGCACTTCCGATTAATTATGGCCAGACAATTTCCAGCCCATGGATGGTAGCGCGTATGAGCGAATTATTGCGCAATAATTCATCGCTGAATAAAGTACTGGAAATTGGTACAGGATGTGGTTATCAAACTGCGGTGCTGGCCAAGCTGGCAAATTATGTATATTCTGTTGAGCGGATTGGTCCATTATTAACACGGACACGGATTCGCCTGCATAAATTACAAATCAAAAATATTTCTTTAAAACATGCCGATGGCTTACTGGGTTTACCTGATGCCAGTCCTTTTGATGGTATCATCATGACTGCGGTTACTACACATATTCCAGACACCTTGCTTGAACAACTAACAATAGGTGGACGTATTGTTTTTCCACGTGGCAGCAACAAACAGAATCTGTGTATTATCGAAAAAAATGCCAATGGTTACGAAGAAACTATGTTGGAAGAAGTCAACTTTGTACCCATCATATCCGGTGTTATTAAAAAATAGTGATACTAAGGAAACTGCAATGGATCATGATCGAACGCGTTTAAAGATGGTTAATACCAGACAATCCACGATCAATTCTAGCACTGTAGTATGGTTGTTGTTTTTTTCATTGCTGCTTATTGGTTGTGAAACGACAAGAGGACCTGCTCCCGTTGTAGAAAGGACTGTTGTTCCAGGAAAAGCTGCTGAGGTTCTATCAGTTCAGCAAGCCGAACATGATTATATTGTCCAAAGTGGAGATACACTTTATAGCATTGCACTCAAACATGGTGTTAGTCCAAAGGACCTAGCCGAATGGAACAACATAGCTGATCCACATTCTATTCACGTGGGACAGCGTCTTAAACTGTCCATTGCTTCAGAAAGTAGCGGGCCTACATTATTTGCTGTTCCACAGCAATCGGAGATGCCGCTTGTTGATCCTACTCTGGATCTAACCGAAAGTGCTACCGCTGCCGTACCATTAAGTCCTGAAGGTCAAAAGATTAAAACATCGCCTAAAGCATTGAAACTGCCCTATTCAGAACAGAATGTCGCGGTTATACAACATTCAGTAAACCCATCACTGAATATGCAACATTTGAATCAAACAGTACCCAATAAATCTGGCACCCGGATTGAGAATGCACCTCAACCAATTGAACAGAAAACCAATTTGGCCATGAGTATCCAAACGGCTGATTGGGTATGGCCTACAAACGGCCAATTACTTTCTTCTTTTTCCGCCAATTCAAAAGGATTAAAAATTTCCGGGCAAATTGGACAAGCGATAGTAGCAACTGCGGCAGGGGAAGTCGTTTATAGTGGAGACGGATTACGAGGCTACGGCAATCTGGTTATTATCAAACATAATGATGCACTGCTAAGCGCCTATGCTCATAATAGCAAACTGCTAGTAAAAGAGGGCGAAAGCGTAACGCAAGGTCAAGTTATTGCAGAAATGGGAAATACAGATACCGATACGCCACAGTTACATTTTGAAATTAGAAGACACGGGAAACCGGTCGACCCACTGGAGTTTTTACCAACCAACCCAGGATAAATAACCTGTAATCGTCGTTTGCGATAGATCTAAGAAGATTTTCAGAATCTTTCGTGATCGTTCATTTCAGGCCATCAAAGCAAATGGCGCTACTGCTTATTGTCGCACATGGCGCGGTAGTTCCCGTATTATGGCTAATATCTGCACCATGTATTGCAAAGCTTATTTTATCGTTTTTGCTATTAACCAGCCTATATTACTACCTCAATCAGTTTGCATTACTTCGTTTTGCGCAATCAATCATTTCACTCAAACTAACCGCAGCCAGGCATTGTGAATTGGAAATGCGAGATAGCAGCAAGTTAGAGTGTAGAATCTCAGGAATTTCATTTGTTTCTGCTTATCTGACTGTATTAATTCTGAAACCCAATCATCACTGGACGCAGCGAAGCGTAGTTATTTTTGATGACAGCGCTGATGCGGAAGAATTCAGGCGTCTCAGAATAATGCTTCGTTGGAAATGGAATCAGACTTAAATTTAAAAACTGGAAGTGATACTGATACATCATATAACAATCCCATCTCTTTCCACTTTAACGCATCCGCCACTCTACATAAGTTGTTTCGCGGTCGAAATTGTCCCAGATAAAATTAGGTTGAACAATCGGTGTTGTTGGTACTAAAAAGGTTGCAATATCCAGTGCACCGGCAAGACTGCGACCAACAGCGTGAAATATACCGGTAAAAAGACCGGCAGTCATACCATATGTCGCACCGTGCCTGCGGCCGGTTATCATTATGGTTTTGGGAACTTCCACAACACCAGTGACTGCATTCGCAATCCCATTCCCCAGTTTCTCTCCGACTTTTGTTGGGTAATTCTGCGCAAAAGCACTATTGGGAAGAAATAATATTACACTAAGCAGAATAAGAGTCTGGATCGTTTTTCTCATGCGTTTTCCTTTGGATAATTGACTGAATTAAGAAAATCTATAAAAAAGTTAGCTATCTTATGGATGATCATTGTTGGGTGGGAAAGTCAAACCGCTCAAAAAAAATGGCAGAAACCTTTCCCGAATTGTAACCATCTTTTTCTAATTTAATTAGAACCTTGCTTCAAAAATTGCATAATACGTTCAACTTCTGAACCAATCTGATGATAAGGGTAATCCTGTTTTTCCAATTCTGTTCGAATTAAAAAGGACATTTCCAGAATCAGCAACTCCATTGTATTTCTATCACCTCTCGCAACCGCATCCTGATACTCTTTCTGAAAGCGGTCAATAGCCTTCTTCATTCGGGTATTATTCTCATCATCCCCTAAAATGGAGTCTAATTCATATTTAAGATTACTGGATAAGGCAACGGGTGTTTCATCAACCATAACCTCAAACTCTGCCGGGAACAATTTCTGTACTTGTATAGAAATCATGATGAGAGCCACGCCAGAAAGTATTGTGGTAAAGATAAAGCGCCTCCGGCCATAAGTTTTACCAAAGAACTTTATTGTTTTAGTTTTTTTAATGTTAAATCGGATCAGCACGGTTAATCCAATAACAAATAAAATGGCGCCAATCGCCATTATGACAGGTACAATCGGATTCACGGTTTTTTTTACTCCCTGAATATCTTATTTATCATTTAGTTATAATCAATTAAGAACCAAAAAAGCATAGGTCACATTTAGATGTCGGCATTATTTATTAAATAATAACTACAGACCAATGGCGTATTTTAGCCTAAAACCCTATTAATGAAGTGTGGTTTGTTGTTGATCAATGAATTGAAAGCCGCTCATTACTGGAAAAATAATGAGCGGCGATTGAATTAATTATTGTGTCGGCGGGGGCGGCGGATTTCCCGGCGGAGGTGGTGGCGGTATAAATCCCGGAGGCGTAGGCACAACTCTTGCCGGTTGGACTGCAGAAGGTTGTTGTTCAGTAGTAAATCTGCCAGTTACAGGGACCCTGTGTCCCTTGGCATACATACATTGAATATAATTTATATCGTATCGGTATTGTGCTTCGTAACCGGACGTTCTCGCCGTACCCGAACCGGCCAACCCTCCTGCAAGCAACCCGGTCCCCGCACCGATAGCAGCACCTTCGCCGCCACCCAGTGCTGCACCAGCAGCTGCACCTAAGGCTGCACCGACAGCGGCACTTTCTACACCGCTGGAAACTGAAGCATCTCGTGGTGTTATACCGCCAATTTGCTCGTATGCAAAACGTCTGCAATCGTAATCATCATAACGGAATTGTTCGAAACTTTTATTGGTACCTGGCAGAACCATGATACTGGGACTGTTAGGCAGGCTCACACAGGCAGCAAGCAGGGTAACAACAGGTATCAGACATAAAAAATTACGTGTAGCATACATATTCATACCTCATGAACATTATTGAACTGGTGGCCTGGGATCAACACGCATCCATCCACCAGGACACTGTTTAACATACGGATAATAGCCTTCAGGATTTTTGCAATAATACCAGTCGTAGCTTTGTTGCTGTACAGTCGCAGGCGTTTCTTGTTGTTGAATATAAACCGGTGGCGCAGACTGCACAATGACAGGAGGCGCCATGGGCACAGCGACAGGCGGATAACCGTAAACAGGAGGGTAAAAGAAAGGATCGTAGAAGCCATAGCCACCATAGAAACCCGGATAACCCAAATTGATTCCAAAGCTGAAATGATCGAACCGTCCGTGTGCATTAGCAGAACTGCTGGTTATCCATATAACAAGCACAACTGTAAACATTAAACAAAGCTTTTTCATTGATCTACTCCTGCATGAAACACAATTGATTTGTCTTTAACTGTGTACCGATTATCATCATTCTATCTTTCCGGGATTAACTGCAAACCATAATTACAGGAAAAACTCAATAACCATTTGCATTCCGGCGGTAATGGGTTAGGGCCTATAACTGGGTTGCGGTGGCGGCATTGATGAAATATTCCTGCCGGTCTGTTGCGGATAATGACTGAATTCTCCTGTAACAGGAACTTTATGACCTTTTGCATACATGCATTGGATATAACCCTGATCATAGCTTTGCTGATGGATGAACCCAGAAGCTTTCGCATTGTCGGTGCCGGATAATCCGCCAGCCAGAAAACCCATCCCCGCACCTACAGCCGCACTCTCTCCGCTACCAAACACGAAACCAACGATTGCACCCAGTGCAGCGCCAATTGCTGCACTGTTAAAACCACTATGAACCGCTGCTTCCTTGGCGGTGGTTTCACCAATTTGTTCATGCGCAAAATGTCTGCATTCCACATCATCATGGCGGAATTGATCTAAATTTTTTCCTTTACCCGGTAATGCCATAACACTCGGTCCATCAGGCATACTAACGCACGCAACCAGAAACAACAGGGAAACTACCAAGATAGCCCGTTTTATCAATGATCGCATCACTTTAAATTCCTGTTGCTCCGGATGGGTTTATTGTGGCGTTGGCTGGGGAGCTACTTGCAACCATCCTTCCGAACACGTCTTGACGTAGGGATAATACCCTTCCGGGTTCCGGCAGAAGTGCCAATAATTAGTCGTTGCTGGTTGCGCAGATGTCGCAGCAGGTGTTTCACGCTGAATATAAACTGTCTGCGCAGAAGGCGCAACAAGCGGAGAATAATAGCGGCGTGGATAATAATAATTACCGGGATAACGGTACCCATAGGAATAAGGATATCCATAAAATCCGGGACCGTAATATCCGGGGCCAAAGAACCCGGCTCCGTAGAATCCGCCGAAACCAATCCCAAGATGATAGTTATGCCTATGACTGTGACCATAATGCCTGTGTCCGCCGCCAAAATGTCCGAGACTGCGTCCGCCGCCAGAAAAACCACCACCCCCGCCGCCAATGACACTGCCACCGCCACTATGTCCTCCACGAGCCCATGCTGTATGATTAATAGCTATGCCCACTATTATTAATATAAAAAACAGGCTTAGCCATTTCTTGATATCAATGAACAGGCAGTTAAATAATAACTTTTCCATAATCTAGAATGTCTTGTAAAATTTAATTTTTTTCATGTTAGAACTTGCTTCCTGAACAAAAACTGAATGAAATTTTCAATTTCCCAAAAGTCATCTTAAAACAGGTATCATAATATGTTTGATTAAAATCACTAAAGAATGTTTTATTCATTTTATTAAATTTTTTTATTTTATTCTTATTAGGAGAAATCAGTATGTCGCAGAAACACCCGGTTATTGCTGTTACCGGATCATCTGGCGCAGGTACATCGACAGTCAAAAACAGTTTTGAGCATATTTTTAGGCGTGAAAACTTGGAAGCGGTTGTCGTTGAAGGAGACAGTTTTCATCGTTATGACCGTGAAGCCATGAAAGTGGCCGTTGCCGAATCGGAAAAAGATGGCGGACGTGCCATCAGCCATTTCGGGCCTGAAGCCAATGAATTTGAGAAATTGGAAGCACTATTCAAAGAATACGGTGAAAGCGGTTCCGGTCAAACCCGTTTATACCTGCATAATGAGGAAGAAGCAGCACCATGGAATCAAAAACCGGGCACATTTACGCCTTGGTCGCCGATTCCTGTCGGTTCAGATCTGCTTTTTTATGAAGGCTTGCATGGCGGCGCAAAAAGCGAAACCGCAGATGTGGCGCAATATGTCGACTTGCTGGTAGGTGTTGTGCCAATCGTTAATCTGGAATGGATACAAAAAATATTTCGCGACACCAGTGCACGCGGTTATTCAGCTGAAGCAGTAACCCATACCATTTTGCGACGCATGCATGACTATGTGCATTATATTACACCGCAATTTTCACGTACCCATATCAATTTTCAACGTGTACCAACTGTGGATACGTCTAATCCATTTATTGCAAGAGAGATTCCGACACTGGATGAAAGCATGGTTGTCATTCGTTTCCGTGATTCGAACCAGGCAGATTTCACCAATCTTCTAGCAATGATTCACGATTCATTTATGTCGCGCCCTAATACGATTGTTGTTCCAGGTGGCAAAATGGGAATGGCTATTGAATTGATATTGGCTCCGTTGATAAAAGAGCTGGTATCAAAAAGCAAAGCCTAACCGTCCTAACAAGACATACACCCTCCATAATTCTTGAATCAGATTAATCAGGTATGCTGGTTTATTTCCTTTAATCTGATTCAGAATTCAATCACAACTTATCTTAGAAGTCGCCATGGTGGCGTGAGCCATTTACTTCACAACAATTGATATGACTTCCTCTCTACTCGATGACCTGAATCCACAACAACTGGAAGCCATTACGTTACCGAAGGAATCCGCACTGGTACTGGCAGGAGCCGGCAGTGGAAAAACCCGGGTGTTAACAACACGAATCGCATATTTGATTCAATCCGGCCAAGCCAGTCCATACAGCATATTAGCAGTCACCTTTACCAATAAAGCCGCGAAAGAAATGTTGACGCGTATCAATGCCATGCTGCCGATCAATACGCGCGGCATGTGGATTGGAACGTTTCATGGGTTGTGCAATCGGCTGTTACGTGCGCATTATCAGGAAGCCGGATTACCGCAGGTATTTCAGATTCTTGATGTGGCCGACCAATTAGCGATGATCAAACGCATTCTGAAAAACCTTTCTGCGGATGACAAACGTTTTCCGCCACGCCAAGTGCAATGGTTTATCAACAATGCCAAGGAGTCCGGTTTACGCGCGGCCAATGTCATCGTGGATGATCTGTATTCCCGCCATTTGCTTGAGTTTTATCAAGCCTATGAGGAACAATGCAATCGTGAAGGCGTTGTTGATTTTGCCGAATTATTACTGCGTAGTTTTGAATTGCTTAACCGCAGCGAAGTGTTACGCGATCATTACCGGGAACGCTTTGACTATATTTTGGTAGATGAATTTCAGGATACCAATCGGTTGCAATATAACTGGCTAAAACTGCTGGCGGGTATCGGCACTGAACATGCTGCAGCCGTTTTTGTAGTCGGTGATGACGATCAAAGTATTTATGCTTTCCGGGGTGCTGATACCGGAAACATGCGTGACTTTGAACGCGATTTCAATATTGTAAAAGTGATCAAGCTGGAACAAAACTACCGTTCGCATGGCAATATTCTTGCCGCCGCCAATGCAGTTATCTCGCATAACACAGAACGGCTGGGAAAAAATTTATGGACAGCATATGACCAGGGTGAACCGCTACGCGTCTATCGTGCTTTCAATGATTTTGACGAAGCCAGTTTTATAGTCGATGAAGTTAAAGCTTTACGAACGGAAGGTATTTCACTGTCGCAGATTGCACTACTCTACCGTTCAAATGCACAGTCACGGGTATTGGAGCATAGTTTGTTCAACGCTGCATTACCGTACCGTGTGTACGGCGGTTTGCGGTTTTTTGAACGAATGGAAATTAAACATGCACTGGCGTATTTACGGTTAATCGCGAATCCCGAAGATGATAATGCTTTGTTGCGGATTATTAATTATCCCGCACGCGGCATTGGAGCACGTACTCTTGAGCAACTGCAAGATCATGCACGCCAGCAAAATTGCAGTCTGTGGTCGGCCGCGACACAAAAATACGGTAGTGATGGTGGCAAACAAAAAGGCGTAGCCGGATTTGTTCATTTAATAACAACAGTGCGTCAGGATTGGCAAAGCATTCCATTGCCACAGATTGTGGAACGAGTGCTGATACAAAGCGGATTAGTCGCGCATTACAAGACGGAGCGTGAAGGTGCTGACCGATTGGAAAATCTGCATGAGCTGGTCAACGCCGCAACAAGTTTTGTGCATGAAGCTGAAGACGACAGTTTAGTGGCTTTTCTGACGCATGCTTCACTTGAAGCGGGAGAACACCAAGCCGGCAGCGGCCAGGATGCTCTACAGTTGATGACGGTTCATGCCGCAAAAGGTTTGGAGTTTCATACGGTTTTCCTGAGTGGCTTGGAAGAAGGACTTTTCCCGCATGACAACAGCCTCAACGATACCAACGGTCTGGAGGAAGAACGGCGCTTGATGTATGTCGCAATGACTCGCGCACGCCGTAGATTATATCTCAGTCTGGCGCAAAGCCGAATGTTGCACGGTCAAACCCGTTATAACATTCCATCGCGCTTTTTGGACGAAATACCGGAAGAATTTCTGAAATGGCTGAATCCGGTAAACAAGTCAAAGAGCGATGATAATTTTGTGGTCGCTGACGCAAACACTGATACTCAATTTACTCATTCTCGACGGCAGAATTCTTTCAAACCACACTCAAGCATGACTCCACAATGGCGGATAGGCCAGACTGTAATGCATGCCAAATTCGGGGAAGGTACGGTTATCGATTATGAAGGCAGCGGTAGTGATGCGCGTGTACAGGTGAAATTTAACCATGTAGGAACCAAGTGGTTAATGCTGGAATATGCAAAACTAACCTCCGTTTAGTTCTTATTAAGAATCTGTTCAAGATCTCGAATAGATTTTTAATAAGAAAGCTCTCAGCGAGTTCTCTCTTTTGCAAAAAACCTGGAACAATCGCTGAGGCTTAGTTTGTGCTTTCTAACGGCACAACATTCGTTTACTGTTCAGCGTTTAAAGCATTACATTTATCTAAAAATGCTTGGCGTGCAGCTTCATCATTTTTAAACGCCATTAAGGACTGCTCCATCCCTCTTCCTGAGCAATTTGCTGACGTTGCTTCCGGCACACTATCGCAACCAATCAAAACGATGCTAAGGCCAATAATGCAAACGAGGCTAGTAGCTTTAAGTTTCATTTGAAATTCTCCTTTATAAATTTGCCATGGCTGATGTTATATATTCGATTTTTCAATCGTTTGACGCTGGCCCGGCCATACGAACCTAACTAACGCTATTTTACCTGAATCTGGGTGAGATGAGAATTTCACGGTTCTAAATTTAAGCCACAACAGCCAGAAAAATACGGACAGATTGGCTTAATAAGGAACTGTCCGACATTTAATGTTTAAAAACATTTTGCCGATATAACAACAGTGATTTTATAATAATTCTTAGAGTTAAAATGCCTACGTTACGTGTTAGAGTCAATTTATCTAAAAAACGTGAAAAACCTGCAAAAAAAGCAACGCAATCACATAGCCTGACGCAAACATTCAAAAACATTTTCATGCGTTTTATCAATCACGATTCACTCCCTTACTTCATGGCGCCCGTGATATTTCTGGCATTGATGTACCTGGAGTGGTTATATTTGGTTACGTTTTGATTTTTTTAATCAGGAATTCATCTGGTTACTCAGCAATAGATATCCTGGCAAAAGCCGGGATTCTATTTTTTACAGCACTTTCAATCGACCGGCGCCGCGCAACGGCATCCTTTGTTTCGCTCGTTGACGGATTACTCATTCACCCCGGACAAATCTGCAAAACGCAGTTCAACAGGCGGCATAGACAACAATAAACTGGAATATCAAGTAAAAAAAGAAATTTGTGTGCTAATAATTGAAATGCAATAGACTATCCGCAGTGGAAGTAACAGACACGGAAGATTTTATTTTTTCCATACTAATCTAATCAAGAACAATATCAAGTTCCGTTTCAGGTACAAGCGTATTCACCGGAAAATTGTTAAGCTCCCAATCCGGCATGCCGTCACGGTAGTAATAAACATTCATCCATCCCCATTCAACGGCTTGCTGTGTTGCTTTCGAACTACCCATGCAATAAATGCCGTTGCAATAGATCACCACCGGATTGGCCTTTGAAACAATAGTGGCCAGTTTGCCTTCGGTAAATTCACTCGCAAGCGGCAAATGATACGCACCCGGGATATGCCCAATATCATAGTCATGCTGTTTGCGCACATCGATAAACGGAACACCCTGCTCAAACAATGTTTTTGCTTTTGTCGTATCAATTGTCTGTGCACCGTCAACAGTTTCCGGTGCAAGGGGTTTTTCGGCAATAACCAAATTACTCCACAGACAAAGCAGGGCAGACAATAGCAATCCTGAATATATACGTAGCATAACAAATCTCCTGAATATTGAATGCATTGAGTGTTAATGGTGGAATCTTAGAAAAAGATATGCCGCGTTTTCCGTATAAACGAAATTAATGGAAAGCACACCACAAGTCAATGACGCAGTGGATTGCTGGCAGAGAATAACCCCTTTGCAACCGGTGTAACTGCCTGATGGGAGACGATATGGAAACGACGGCAGAAAGGCGTATTAGAATGCCTTTCTGCCGACTGAATGACTACTATTTAGTCATTCAAATTTGGATGGAACGTATCCATTAATATGACGGTTTCCACTTCTTCTTTTTGCCGCGTTGATCGACGACTAAATGTTTAGTGCCTTCGGGCAATACCTGCAGCGTTTTGAGAAATTCAATAATCGAATTGCGCTCATAGTCGCTGAGTGAAGCCCAATTCTGATAGCTTTGCAACGCCTCACCGCGATGCGCTTCAATAGCCTCACGCATGGTGGTGTATTGGCCGTGATGGAAATAAGGTGGCTCATTAGCAACGCCCCAGAGCTTACGCGTCATGAAACGTGAATTACCATTAAAGAAAGCCTCTGAACCGCCAGGGGCGTTCTGGTCGATAGGTTCACGGTTAGGATCATCCGGGCCGCTGGTAATATCATGCAGCTTCAGATTGGTGAATGCTGGCACCATTACCACGCCGTGCTTGGATTGTAACCGTGGTTGATCAAGATGCTTGTCGTTCAAATCGACAAAGTAATCGGGAACCTCTCCTGGTTGCAGATTACCATCCGGATTGTACGGATTAGGCTCGACATAGTACCATCCATTGTTATCCAAGGGCAGTTCAGGCACATGACAATTCGAACACCCGATCCGGGTAAACGCTTCTTCGCCTGTAGCGACTGCTGCTTCTATCTGGGGATCGTTTGAAATCACCCGGCCTGGAACGGCAAGCTGAGCCTGGAATAGTGTGACAGCAGTCACTTCTGCGCGTGTCATCTCATTCGTAAAACCGTCTCCATCGGGATCTGTGCCGATACCAAACCGTTCAGTAGACTGGATGCCGTGATGATGATTAAAAGCATTGTTGGTAAACTGGCGTAAAGAGACGACACCGCCCGCCTGATGAAACGGTTTTATAATGAGACTTGGCGGATTGTCAGGGCCAATGCTTTCGACGCTTGAAGCCAGTAAACCGGTCACTTCAGTAGTATCCCAGCTTCCATCGGCATTTCTGGTTAGCGTACCGAATGAAACGCCTTTGGTTAGTAATTCCACACTTTCTCCGGATAAAAGTGCGTTACGAATGTTTTGCAGGTCGGCGGTCATTTGGCGGCTGAGCATTTCGATATAGCCGGAACCAAACATACCTAGTGTATTGCGGGAGTTGGCAGCCGTTTGCAATTGAACAAACTTGCCTTCTTCATCGACGGCACCGCGCGTTGGAACGGTGTCGTTACCATCAAATGTTAAAAAATCAAAGCGTTGGCCGGTTACAAATACATTCGCAACGATATCGCCACCGCCGCCAGCACGGGGTTTGTTGTGACAGCCCGCACAGGAGTTGGAATCCGGTGCCGAAACACGGTTAAAATTATGCGGAAAATCAAGCGGTGAAGATGGGTCAGTCAGTGGCGCTCCGGTTCCTTTGGTCAGTGGACGGCCACCGCCTTCCTGTATCGTCCAGCTTGCTTCAAACAGCTTTTTGCCGTGTCCGACAAGCTCATAGAGACTCATCTGAAATTCATCTCCATCCTGCAACCGTTGCGAAACAGAAACTTCTTTACCAATTTCTGTTGCAGTGGCATGCATCATCCCACCGGCCAATAAGCCGGATATGAGGAATGAGAAAAAAATTTCGCGTCTTTTTTTCATTCTTGCTCCTTAATCGAAATAATGGTTTGTAATCAATCTAAATAAACTATGTGTTATTTGCTCTTTTTCATGTTGCCTCCCTAAGCTTGAACCGACGTTGTTAAAAAGTTACGACATCAATTGATCTAAATTGAATTATTTTGAAGGTGAAAGTATATTTATTTGTGGCATCGCACCATGTGTTTTTTGTCTCATTGAAATCATGCTTCGCTACTGTTAAAAAGTAACATGGCAGATTGGCCGGCATTACACTCCAATACAAAAAATCTGGTATAAATCAGTTTAGGCTGTTATCCTCCAGACAAATAAGCTTATAATCATTTATTTATTCAATAAATTTTGTCCTACTCGCTACAAATTTCACAAGTGAAAAGAGAACATAGAATATGGAAGTCGCCGACCTTAAGATTCTGCTAGTCGACGATGACACATTTATTCTTAAGCTTCTGACAAAGATGCTTATGAATCAAGGTCTTAAGTATATCACGGCCTGTGATAACGGCGCTGATGCATTGGATAAGATGAACGACCCTGTAACCTGTCCTGATTTGATCTTGTTGGATCTCAATATGCCCAATATGGATGGCATTGAGTTTGTCAGGTATCTGGTGGAGCGGCATTATCAAGGTAGCCTCGTGCTGGTCAGTGGTGAAGACGAACGTATGCTAAAAACAGCAGAAAAGCTGGTGCATGCGCACAAAATACCAATGCTGGGATATCTGCACAAGCCGGTTACACCGGACAAGCTCATTGAAATTATTAACAAATGGACACCAAGTCCCGAGAGATCGCAATCATCTGCAACCAAACGAATTTATGGTGCGGATGATTTACAACAAGCCATAACCAACCTCGAGTTGGTGAACTATTATCAACCCAAAGTAGCCGTAAAAACCGGCGATGTGATTGGCGTAGAAACACTGGTACGGTGGCAGCACCCAACCGATGGATTGATATTTCCGGATCAGTTTATCAGCACAGCTGAAAAACATGGTTTAATCAATGATCTGACTTCTCTGGTATTAAGTCAGGCATTCTCACAAGCCAGAATCTGGCATGAACAGGGTTATTTATTACGGGTAGCGATTAATGTTTCGATGGATAACCTGGCATCGCTGAATTTCCAGGATCTTGTTGTTAATCTGGCGATTGAAAACGGCTTATCGCCCCAAAATATAGTACTGGAAGTAACTGAAAGCCAGTTGATGGGACCGGATGCCCGCGTCCCCCTTGAGGTTCTGACACGATTACGCCTCAAGCGATTTCATTTATCGATTGATGATTTCGGCACCGGACATTCATCCATGGCCCAACTGCGCGATATTCCTTTTGACGAACTCAAGATTGATCAAGGTTTCGTCCACCGTGCTTGGGCTGACGAAACGTTACGCGCCATTTACGATGCAAGTCTTTCCATGGCAAAACAACTGGGCATGGAAGTAGTGGCTGAGGGCGTAGCTGATAAACAAGACTGGAATTTCCTGCGAAGAACCGGTTGCGATTATGGGCAGGGCAACTTCATTTCAAAACCAATTTTGGCGGCTGACTTTATACATTGGTTGGCGGAATGGCAGGATCGTGTAAATCAAGAGCTTTTAACTGATTCTGTTTAATGCGCCTTCAACTATTCGGTCCCGCTGAATTACTGACATAACTTTACTTGCATCCCTCCCTCTCAGCCTAGCTTCACGCGTTTAACAATAAAAACTGTCCGCCCTTTTCTGTACAATATACTCTTACCGAATTACCATGATTGCTAAGCTATACTTAGTGGATTGCAATATCGCATTAATCAATTGAAAAATAGTGATATTTATATGGCGTGTAATAAAGTACAATTCCAAAAAGGTATGAGTCTTCCTGAATTTTTGCAACATTACGGGACAGAAGATAAGTGTTTTGAAGCATTATTTAAGTGGCGCTGGCCAAACGGATTTCAGTGTCCAAGTTCTGGGCATGATAAGCTGTCGGTTAACCAATCGCAAATTGCAACAGTGCAATTGTTGTCACCACCAAACATCAATAACAGCCGGTACGATATTGGAATCGACTAAGTTGCTACTAACCACATGGTTTCTTGCGATATTGATCAGTCAGAGCAAGAAGAGTGTTTCTGCCATGCAATTACATCGTCAGTTGGGTATCTCCTACAATTCGGCCTGGGGTTTGAAACACAAATTGATGCGGGTAATGATGGCGCGTGATCAGAAATATAAATTGTCCGGATTGATTGAGGTAGATGATGCATACCTGGGAGGCGAGCGCACAGGCTGCAAACCGGGTCATTTGTGGTGGTGGGCGCGCATCGGTTGGAGAGCCTAAGTTTTTCTGGGTGAATACCATACTTGGAAACCTGAAAAGTACATTCCGGGGTATCATGCTGTCCGACCAAAGTATATGCAACGTTATCTGGCAGAATTTCAATATCGTTTCAATCGACGGTTTGATTTGCGCAGTTTGATTCCGAGGCTTACGTATGTTGCATTAAGAACGCCCCCCATGCCGGAAAGGCTTCTTAAAGTTGGTTAGCTTAAATGGTAATTAGTTTCTTATCAGTTAAATAGATTAAATAGATGTCAAATTTTGACAAGAATACTGAGCAAACCAAGCATTAATGGGGGGTGCGCGATATAAATTTTTAGCTTTTTTGGTTCCGGCTTGTCCGGCTTAGGTAAGATGATGTGTTGCTTTGCAATCATTCATAGTGCGTTACCGTGATGTCCTGTAATCCTGTAACCGGGTTGCAGTACTTAAAAAGAAGTAGTCTTTTTTTACGTACGTTTAATGACAAGATCAGATTGAAATAGCACTAGTAGTTTCTTATTCAGACTAATTAAACACAAACTTCAGTAAATTTTGGTAGGAAGGATTCGTATAATAAGTACAGCTTTTGGGGAAAATTATTTTGAACGAATTCAAGAAATACACTTCATCAACGATAATATATAACACTGTTTCTATTAACAAGCTATGATTATGTACTATAAGAAAAGTGTGAGTCGTTTTAAATATGCGAATGAGTTAAAGTCATGACAGAAAATCGGGATAAGAAAAGACTGCTTATCATTGAGGATGATCTCGGTTTGCAAAAGCAATTGCGTTGGAATTTTGATCAATATGCTGTTTCGGTGGCATCTGATCGTGAAAGTGCCTTGACTTTGGTGAGACGCTATGAGCCAGCGGTTATTACCATGGATCTGGGTTTGCCACCGGATCCGGATGGTTCTTCAGAAGGATTTGAAACATTAAAGCAAATCCTTGCATTGTCACCCGATACAAAAATTATTGTATTAACGGGTAATCAGGATCACACTAATGCATTGAAAGCGATTGAAATGGGGGCATATGATTTTCAGCAAAAACCGTTTGATCCTGAAATGCTTAAACTTGTTGTGCAAAGAGCTTTTTATCTTCATGCCATTCAACAAGAAAATAAGCGGTTGAATTTGGCGCAAAGTCATTCGCCGATTGAAGGCTTGATTACACGTGATGCTGAATTGTTAAAAGCTTGTCGCAATATTGAGAAGGTAGCGCCATCCGATGTAACGGTTATGCTGCTTGGTGAAAGTGGAACAGGGAAAGAAGTGCTTGCCAGGGCGCTGCATAATTTGAGTAGCCGCAAGGATAAACGATTTGTGGCCATTAATTGTGCGGCTATTCCTGAGACTTTGTTGGAAAGCGAACTGTTTGGATATGAAAAAGGTGCTTTTACGGGCGCGGCAAAACAGACGCCTGGAAAAATAGAAATGGCCGATGGAGGTACCTTTTTTCTTGATGAGGTAGGCGATCTACCTTTTCAATTGCAAGCGAAATTGCTTCGTTTTTTACAGGAAAGAATTATTGAACGCATTGGGGGGAGGGAAGAAATTCCAGTTGATGTGCGAATTGTTTGTGCTACACATCAGAACCTGAATGAGTTAATGCAGCAGGGTAAATTTCGTGAAGACCTTTATTATCGACTCAGTGAAATCGTCATTGTTATTCCGCCGCTGAGAAAACGGATTGGTGACGCAATACTTCTGGCACATCATTTCAAAAACAAATTCTGTGCAAAAGAAGGTAAAGCCACATTAAATTTCAGTCAGGAAGCCTTATCGGCTATCGAAAAAAACCAGTGGGCGGGTAATGTGCGTGAAATAGAAAATTGTATTAAACGCGCCGTGATTATGGCTGAAGATTCCGTTATTACACCCCAGGATCTGGGATTGCAGGTGGAAGATGATGATCCTGAATCACTTAATTTAAAAGCCTTGCGAGAACAAGAAGAGTGTAAGGCAGTCGTCAAGGCTCTGGCGAGAGTGGATGGTAACGTCGCGCATGCAGCGAAACTTCTCGGGATCAGTCGTCCCACGCTGTATGATCTAATAAATCGATGTGGAATAAAGTAAACCTACTATAGACTCGTATCCATTAAAAAGCTACGATAAGGGCCTGAACGGGTTTAAAATGACCGAATAACTAAAAACATATCATCAAAAATGGACGCGGCCGGTGGTTAATTTAGTACATGACTTGATTTATCATTCTGCAAACCGATCACCTGAGGTAGATGCGCTCTGCTACCAAGATCAGACAATAAGCTATGCTGAAACGGTCAAAAAAATCGATCAACTTAAGAACGGATTACTCGCAACAGGGTTAGAACGTCAGGATCGTGTTGCCGTTTATCTTGAAAAGCGTATAGAAACAGTTGTTGCATTATTTGCGGCAAATGCTGCAGGTGGTGTGTATGTGCCTGTGAATCCGCTGTTGAAAGCGGAGCAGGTGGGTTATATTATGTCTGACTGCAATGTCCGGATTTTGGTTACATCTGCAGAACGATACAAATTGCTGGCCAAGATTCTGCCTGCCTGCCACGATCTTCATACGGTCATTATTGTTGATGCGGCTGAAAACTGTCATTCAGATCCAGGGTTCAATTGCTTACTTTGGAATGATTGCATCACAGCCGGTTCCGCACAAAAGGCACATCGTGTTATCGATAGTGACATGGCCGCCATCCTGTACACTTCTGGTAGTACCGGAAAACCGAAAGGTGTTGTACTTTCTCACCGGAATATTGTTGCGGGCGCGAAAAGTGTTTCTGAATACCTCTGTAATCATGCTGATGACCGTATTCTTTCAGTTTTGCCATTCAGTTTTGACTATGGCATGAGTCAATTGACGACAGCATTTCATGTTGGTGCTACCAATGTGTTAATGAATTACTTGTTGCCCAGAGATATTATTCGTGTCATCGAGAAAGAAGCTATTACAGGCCTTGCGGCAGTGCCGCCTTTGTGGATTCAATTGGCCCGGTTAGACTGGAGCAATGTCAAAACCCTGCGTTATATCACCAATTCAGGTGGTGCTATGCCGCGTAACACACTTGACCAGCTCCGGGCAGCTTTGCCAAAGACACAGGTGTTTTTGATGTATGGATTGACCGAAGCGTTTCGGTCGACATATTTACCCCCTGAAGAAATTGATAAGCGGCCTGATTCCATTGGCAAAGCCATTCCGAATGCCGAAATTCTCGTGTTGCGTGAAGACGGATCACAGTGTGCGCCGGGGGAGCCAGGAGAGTTGGTTCATCGTGGCGCGCTGGTTTCGATGGGTTATTGGGATGATTCCGGAAAAACCGCAACCTGTTTTAGGCCGATTGTTTCGAAGCAACATGGCCTGACTATTCCTGAACTTGCTGTATGGTCCGGTGATACTGTTCGAATGGATGAAGAAGGTTTTTTATATTTTATCGGGCGACGTGATGAAATGATCAAAACTTCAGGTTACCGGGTCAGTCCGACGGAAATCGAAGAGGTTGTTTATGCAACTGGAATGGTCGGCGAAGCTGTTGCCGTGGGTGTGCCCCATCCCGTACTAGGTCAGGCTATCGTTTTGATCGCAACACAACGCAAGAACGAAATGCTCAACGATGAGGATTTACTCATGACTTGTAAACGTCATTTGCCGGCTTTCATGTTGCCCAGTCATATCGATATTCGCCAAGGTGATTTGCCGAGAAGTCCGAATGGCAAAATAGACCGAAAAACCCTTTTTAATGAAATGCAACATACCTTTATGGAAAATGATTCATGAACGGTGATTCCCCCAAGCATGTCGCATTGACGCAGTTTCCTATTCAAAATGATTGTTTGGTAATTGGTGACATTCCACTTACCCGTTTAGCACAACGTGTCGGGCAAACTCCTTTTTATGCGTATGATCGGGGAAAGATTACCGAACGTGTGAAGTTGCTCCGCGATGCCTTGCCCAGGGATATCCATTTGCATTATGCAATGAAGGCCAATCCCATGCCGGCTGTAGTGCAACATCTGGCTGGTTTGGTTGATGGTCTTGATGTTGCTTCCGTTGGTGAAATGCATGTGGCACTCGATACCACCATGCCTGCTGAATGTATCAGTTTTGCCGGACCTGGAAAAACCAGGCGTGAACTGTCTTGCGCAATTTCAGCGGGTATTGTCTTGAACATGGAATCTGAGAAGGAAATGCTTCTGATTGCCGAACTTGGGGAAGAGCTGGGTGTTCGACCCAATGTGGCCATACGTGTCAACCCCGATTTTGAATTAAAAGCTGCTGGTATGAAAATGGGAGGCGGACCGAAACAGTTCGGTATTGATGCAGAACGTATTCCGGCGGTGTTGGATCAATTAGGCAAGCTGGATCTGAATTTTATGGGTTTCCATATTTTCAGTGGATCCCAAAACCTAAAGCCGGAAGCCATACTGGAAGCACATGAGAAAACAATACAATTAAGTTTGCAATTGGTGGATAAAGCACCTGCCCCGGTACGTATCTTAAATATTGGTGGCGGATTTGGAGTGCCTTATTTTCCTGGTGAGCAGGCGTTGGATATTCGGGTTGTGGGAGAAAATCTGGATCGTTTGTTGCCGACCGTCAAACAGCAAATGCCGGAAGCAGATGTTGTGGTTGAGCTGGGACGCTATATTGTTGCCGAGGCGGGCATTTATGTTTGCCGAATCCTCGAACGCAAATCATCCAGGGGACGGATATTTCTAATTACAGATGGTGGGCTACATCATCATCTTGCTGCTTCAGGTAATTTTGGTCAGGTCATTCGGAAAAATTATCCGGTTGTTATCGGTAATAAAGTAACCGGCAGGAAAAGGGAAGTTGTTTCAGTCGTTGGCCCGCTATGTACGCCTCTGGACATATTGGCTGACCAGTTGGAAATGGCGCAAGCAAATGAAGATGATTTGGTGGTTGTCATGCAATCGGGTGCTTATGGCCTGACGGCCAGTCCAACTGATTTTCTCAATCACCCGAAACCACTGGAAATACTGGTTTGAGAATTGTTAGGGCAGTATCGTTAATCAAACACGAAAACATAAAAAGAATTTAAACCTATCGGCAACATGAAATAAAACCATGTATAGCCGAGTCATATCGGGAGAGTAAGAATGGGAGGGATTTGCGGCTGGACGGGGTTAAGGATGCCGGCAAATGAAAGTCGTATATTACTTGAACAAATGATCCAGCCAATTGTTCAGCATGATAATAGGCACACCACCTTTCTGGTGAATGAGTATGCGGCTTTTGCGATTATAGGCCATCCAGAAAGCGTGCATACCTATCAGGATAATAACATTACTGTAGGGTTATGGGGGCATGTCAGATTAAAAAATACTCAGTGCAGTCAAACTGATGTGGTTCAGAATATTGCCGAATTGTTTTTAGATCAATGGATCAAAGATCAGGAGCAAGCGTTGTCGAATCTTACCGGCGAGTTTGTTGTTTGTGTTGCTGATCAAGATAAATTGATGCTGGCTGTTGATCGTATGGGTATAAAATCTCTCGCATACCAGGCAAACGGGGAGAGTTTGTTTTTTTCTTCTTCACTGGATGCTTTAAAAAGACACCCTAAGGTTACATCTGAAATTAATCCGCAAAGTATTTATAACTATGCTTATTTTCATATGATACCTGGCCCGGATACTATTTATAAAAATCAGTTCCGGATTTTACCAGGGCAGTATCTAACATTTAAAAGCTGTGAAGTAAAGAAACAAGCCTATTGGAAGCCTCAATTCAATGAATCGTCAGAACGCTCATTTGAAGAACTTAAACTGGAATTGCGTCAACTGCTTCAATCCAGTGTGCGTGATGCAATCGGTAATGAATCAGTCGGTGCTTTTCTAAGTGGGGGATTAGATAGTTCGACAATTGCCGGAGTACTTGGTGAGGTTACCGGAAAGCCGGCTTATACCTACTCAATCGGTTTTGCAGCTGAGGGCTATGATGAAATGGAATACGCGCGAATTGCAGCACGGCATTTCGCTACGCAACACCGTGAATATTATGTGACGCCGGATGATGTTGTTGCAGCTATCCCGCAGGTTGCAGCTATTTTTGATCAGCCGTTTGGCAATGCTTCGGCTATTCCTGCTTTTTATTGTGCGCGAATGGCAAAAGAAGACGGATTAACCAGAATCCTTGGCGGTGATGGCGGGGATGAATTGTTTGGCGGTAATGAGCGTTATGCCAAACAATATATCTTTTCTTTGTATGAATATTTTCCGGCTTTCGTCAGAAAAAAGGTGCTTGAGCCTTGGGCGAAAAATGTTTCGGGAAAAATACAACAACCGCTTCTACGAAAGATTTATCGCTATATCGAACAGGCATCGATTCCGATGCCTGCACGCATGAATACCTATAATCTGCTGCTATCGCACGGACCAAAATCTGTTTTTGAAGACGAATTTCTGGAAGCGGTGGATATTAAATATCCTGAACAGCTTTTGGAACAAACTTATGACCAGACGCATGCTAAAAGTTTGATTAATAGTATGCTGGAGTATGACTGGAAAATTACATTGTCGGATAATGACTTGCCCAAAGTCGTGAAAGCCTGCGAGTTGGCACATATTGATGTTGCCTTTCCATTGATTAGTGATGAGCTGGTTGCTTTCTCATTACAATTGAAACCCGAGCTGAAAGTCAGGGGCAATAAACTGCGGTATTTTTTTAAAGAGGCACTTAAGGATTTTCTCCCTAAAGAAATTATTGTCAAACAGAAGCATGGATTTGGATTACCATTTGGTGTATGGTTACATGAAAATGCACAACTTAGAGTTATAGTTGCTGATAGTTTAAGTGATTTGAAATCACGAGGCATTGTTCGGGCGGATTATATTGATTTGTTACTTGATCAATATTTAAAAGAACATGCTGGTTATCATGGCACTATGATTTGGATACTAATGATGCTGGAACAATGGTATAAACATCGATAAATAAACAATGTAATTTCTTCATCTAAAGATTCTGCAATGAGCTATATTTACGATACTTTTAAGAGATCTTTCAATCTGGTTGAAGCGAATACGCCAGAGTTGCGCGATATAGTCTATCGATTGCGTTATAAGGTGTTTTGTGAGCAGCATGGTTTTCTAGATGCTTCTAAATACCCTGATAAAATGGAAAAAGATGAATATGATGAACGTTCTTGTCATATGCTAATACAGTTTATCCCAACGCAAGAATATGTTGGTACAGTTCGACTTATATTGCCTGATGCAACAGATCTCGAAAAAACATTTCCGATTGAAAATCATACCCAAATTGATCCCGCGCTTTGCCAGGTCAACAAAACAATTAGAAAACATATTGCTGAGATTTCCCGCTTTCTTGTTGTGCCGAGTTTTAATCGGAGAACGGACGACATCAAGAAAAATAAAATACAAAATCAGCAACAAGGCAGTTCTAAATCAGTTATACCATCAACGCAGAATACTGTCGATCGAAACAAAGAGAAGTCCAGTGGTAGAGAAAGGCGATCGGGGCTTAATATATACATGGTTCTTATGGCTGGGGTTGTCCGGATGTCTCGGATCAATCAAATTGAATACTGGTGGTGTGCGATGGATCCGGCATTAAATAGGTTAGTGGGTCTTTCAGGAATGAATATTGATCCAATTGGTCCGGTAGTGGATTACAATGGTTTGCGTCAACCACATTTTGGACAAATATGCAATGTACTCAGCAGGTTGTGTCAACGAAATTACGGGGCATGGGAAGTGATTACCGATTGTGGAGTATATAGTTATAATGAAACATGTACCATTAAAAAACTTTGATAATCATATTTTTTCTATATTAGAGTTTTAGATTAACCCGGTTCTTAAAGGCCATAATGTTTATATTCAATAAAAGCAATATTTGTGTTTTATTGATATCTTCTTTTCTTGTTATAACTGATGTTATGGCAAATGATCACTATCAAATTGTCTCGCACCCAAATGTCATAGAAACAGACATCACCAGAAATTATCTCCGTGCAATCTTTAGTATGCGTTTACGTACCTGGCAAAATGGTACTAGCATCAGGGTTTTTGTACTTCCAGATGATCATAAATTACATGCCGTTTTTTCGAAAGAAAAATTGAACTTGTTTCCCTACCAATTACGGCAATCATGGGATCGTTTAGTATTTTCAGGAACAGGTCAGGCGCCAACAACCGTATCTTCGTCTGAGGAAATGTTGGATAGGATTATGAATACACCCGGCTCTATCGGCTACTTAGAAACTACTTATGTCAATGATAATATCCATGTACTCCATATTAAATAGTCAATTGTTCGGGACTATTCCTAAACGGCCCATGGTTATTACGGCCTTTTTCCTTTTATGTTTGCTTACGCAAAATCTTCCCGCTTTTGCTCAGGAAACAGAAAGAGACAATAATTCCCAAAATATTTTTGCTACTTTAGGAGCCAGTACCATAGCTAATAATATAAGGGAAAATTTAAGGATACAGGGATTTGCCGGTCAGTCTTTTATCGCAACATCTAATAATGATGTGTTTGGCAATACCGATGAAGGTGGAAGTTTTGGTTTTACAGAAATAGGGTTAAATGCCATATATCGCCCTTTGCCTAAATTACAGTTATCTGGACAGATGCTTTCACGACGTGCCGGGGAAGGTAATTCAGGTATCCCAAGGCTTGATTTTGCGTTTCTGGATTACCGGTTGTACTCTCAAGAAACCAATCAATTTGGCATACGTTTCGGAAGACTTAAAAATCCATGGGGTTTTTACAATGATACCCGTGATGTACCATTTACACGACCGAGTATTTTGTTGCCACAATCCATTTATTTTGACCGAACAAGGAATGTAGGCCTTTCGTCTGACTCTGTACAATTTTATGGGGAAACCTCTCATGCCACGTGGGGTGATTTTTCTTTCCAGTTTGGTATAGCGCGTCCTATTGTTGACGATCGCGATACAGAAGTTTCATTAATTCCGAGAGCGCAAGGAAACCTGTCGCCGGATGTCACAATTTTGGGCAGAGGGCTTTATGAAAGCCCCAATAAACGTTTCCGTTTTGCTGTTAGTGGTATATGGTTTAATGCTGATTACAAGCCCGGTACCGCCGATACTCTTGGGCCGGGTGCGATTCAATTTTCTCCAATCTACGTATCAGCGCAGTACAATACAGAACGCTGGAGTTTGACATCGGAATATGCCATTAGAAAGTTTAGATATAAAAATTTTGGCGATCAGATGTTTGACAGTCAGGATTTTTATGGAGAAAGCTTTTATTTCCAGGGTGAATATCGATTTAGCCACAAATGGGAAGCTTTAATGCGGTATGATGTGTTATTTACTAATAGAAACGATCGTGATGGAAGCAAATATGCAGCCTTAACCGGGCTCCCAGCTTATACTCGTTTTGCTAAAGATTTAACACTAGGTCTGCGCTGGAATATAAACACACAAATAATGGCGCGTTTTGAATATCACCGAATCAACGGAACTGGATGGCTTTCACCTCTTGATAATCCAAATCCGTTTAATCTATCTAAAAATTGGGATCTTTTTGCGGTACAACTATCATTTCGCTTCTAGGTTAAAGCTTGACTTATGGCACAAATCGTTAGACCGCAAACAACCAAGCATCAGGCTCACAAATTTCTTAGTTTTAGATGGAAAATTATCTCTCTAAGCAGTTTCATATTATTTGCAGTAGTTTTGTTGTTTTGTACAGTTAGTTATTTCGGACTTATTGCAAATTTTAACAATCAGCGCGAAATTGAATTTAAACGTTACGACAGAGATATAACCAGCTTAATTGAACGACTGTCATTAGGACTAAGGCAGCAAGCAGAAGCCTTCTCTTTCCTTGATGGAATGCCTGAAGCCATTCTATCAAACGACGGTGAAAAAATTGAGCAGGTTTTTAATCGGCATTGGTCGCTGATGCATTTTAATAGCGGCATTGAAACCGTTCGTTTTTACAACACATCAAACCAGCTTATTGCAAATTGGACGAGCCTGGAAAAAAAAACAGATGATGAATCTTTTGTGCTCGAATGGGTAAAACAAGTCAATCACTTTGAAAAGCCAATCCATCCTTTACTGTGTAAAAAAAACTGCATTCAGCATACTGTCGCACCATTATTGATTGAAGGCAAAACAGGTGGGGTTGCTGTAATAGGCAGCTCGCTGGTTGATACATTGCTGGCCTTTAATCAAGTATCCGGCGCTGAAATCGGGTTGCTGATACAGGACGACATGAATCATTCTGAAAATTCTTCTTTTATCGAACCCTGGAATGTAAATATTGCAGCGCTGACGCATAAAAATAAAAATCAGAAGATTTTAGAAACTGCATCAGAGAGATTTCCTACTATTGTTAGTTTGCAAGATGGTATACAAGTCAAGTTATTGGAAAGCTACCATCAAATAAAACTATATCCGTTGCATTCAGTTGGAACCAATAAAGCGTATTTGGTCGTCATAACTGATGTCACAACAGTGATGAATAATATCCATGATTCCATATGGAAGATCGCCGCTATCGGGCTCTTGGGGCTTGTGATTTCGGAAGTCTTGATGCTCGGTATTTTTACGCGACTACTTTACCGGCTGAAAGATATTGCCTATACATTGCCACTGCTTGCTAGCGGTCAGTTTGAGGGTTTCCGGAAATCACTTGTGGCACCAAAGCAGGCTCAGAAATATAGTGATGAAATAGACCTGCTGAATGTGGCGGCTGTAAAATTATCAGTACAACTCGAAGACCTGGAACAAAAAGCAACCACTCGTGCACAGAAGCTGACCGAACAAAGGGACTTTATCGCAAATCTGCTTGATACCGCCCAGGTAATCGTGTTGACACAGAATCCACTGGGCAAAATCATATCAATGAATGCTTATGGAGAGAAGCTAACACACTACACAGAAAAAGAACTTCAAGATACGTTTTTTCTTCAATTGCTGAAGCCTGGGTTTGATCATCAATTTCTTTTAGCCTGTTTGGAAGAAATCAATAAGGGTTCTAGAGATCAATTCCGGCATGAAACGGCTATATGCTGTAAAGATGAATCCACGCGCGACATCGCCTGGCTACACTCCCGCCTTACCAGAAGCTCGAACGGTGGTCCGTCTATACTGTCAGTCGGTCTTGATATCACAGAATATAAACTTGCACAAGAGCGTTTAGCCTGGTTAGCCAATCATGACCCGCTCACTGATCTGCACAATCGCCGTCGTTTCAGTGAAGAACTTAAACAAATACTCAATCGGTCAGATCGTTATCACCATCCGGGAGCATTATTGTTTTTTGATCTTGATCGTTTCAAGTATATTAACGACACCAGCGGGCATCAAGCCGGCGATACATTTCTAAAATTAATCGCTGAAATGCTCACTAAAACGATACGTTCCGGTGATATTACCGCCCGTCTCGGTGGAGATGAGTTTGCGGTGATACTTCCGGAAATAGATGATGATGGCGCCATTGAAGTAGCAAAAAAGATTCTCCACAATATCAGCAATCTACATCTTAAATATGATCGCCGTACACATAAAGTATCAGCCAGTATCGGTATAGCACTTTTCCCGGAACATGGTGATAATGTGCATGACTTGTTAGCTGCTGCCGATCTTGCTATGTATCACGCAAAGGATACGGGAAGGAATGCATGGCATCTGTTTTCAACTGAAGACCAAAGCCGTGAACGTGTACAAACACTGGTTTATTGGAAGGAAAAAATTGAATATGCACAGGTACAGGATAATTTTATTCTTTTCCTGCAACCGATTATGAATATTCGCACCCGCCAGATCAATCATTATGAAGTATTGCTTCGGATGCGAAATGACGATGGAAATATTTTAGCGCCTGCCGGTTTTATACACGCTGCGGAACAAACCGGATTAATACACTTTATTGATCATCTTGTATTGAGAAAAGCCATTGCACTGGCGGCGGCAATCAATCGTGACAAAACAAAAAATTTTATTAGTCTGTCTATTAACTTGTCCGCTCACGCCTTTAATGATCCGGAACTATTGCACATACTTTTTGAAGAAATAACCAAGCATGAAATAACGCCAGCATTATTGCTGTTTGAAATCACTGAAACTGCAGCACTTGAAAATTTACCCGGAGCACGGGCATTGATGAAAGAAATAAAAGAATTGGGCTGTGGTTTTGTGCTGGATGATTTTGGTGTGGGCTTTTCATCATTCTATTATTTAAGAGAACTTCCGGTTGATGCTGTAAAAATAGATGGTTCCTTTATTCGCAATCTCAACGAAAATCCGGATGACCGGATTCTTGTCAATGCGTTATGCAGTGTGGCCTCCGGGTTTGGAAAGCGTATTACAGCAGAATTTGTTGAAAATGAAAGAATATTTACGCAACTCAAAAAAATGAATGTAGATTATGCGCAAGGCTATCATATTGGGAGGCCGGCACCTTACCAGGAATTTTTTAAAGATATCTTGTAACAATGCTGCAGTATTAAAAAGCCAGACGTAAATACTGCAAGACGGTGTGCAGGCTGCTTATTGGCAAGAATGCCGGTAATGTCTTTAATATTTTAGAAATGGATACGGGGAATCGTTATGTCACAAAAACCTGAAATAATCTGGCCAGATTATTACAATCCCAAGAATAGTGCGGTTCACGTCAGTAATCATCTCAAAATCGATGCGCAGCAAGAGCAGATATGGGCATGGCTGGTGCGCGCGGCATTGTGGCCGGACTGGTACGTCAATTCGGCAAATGTGGAGTTTCTTGAAGGTAATACATCAGATCTAGAAATAAATACTCATTTCCGCTGGAAGACTTTTGGCATCACCATTAAATCGACCGTACTTGAATACGTCCCGAATGAACGAATTGCGTGGGATGCGCATGGTCTGGGTTTTAGCGGGTATCATGCCTGGATAATTCAACCGCTGGAGGAAGGTGGGTGTTATGTGTTGACCGAAGAAACGCAGCATGGTTGGCTGACGCGGCTGAATAACATGTTTTTGCCAAACCGGATGTCCAAATATCATCAAATATGGCTTGAGTCGCTTGCGGCCAAGGCATGTGGCGGGATGCCGCCGGAAGCATAAATGTCGAAAGTTTTTGTTGTTGTGTTTCCGGAATAGTTATCTCACGAAACGAAAAATAGTCGGGTTTTTACCTTCTTTCAATACTTTGATCGCTTCTTCCTTGGTTCCGATAATTTGTTTATCCGGGCATAGCAAGTTTTTGGATAACTCACGTTGCGCATAAAACTGTTTGACGAAATCCAGCGATTGCCATTCGGATGTTCGGGGCCTTGACCAGGTTTTATCGTCACGGCCGATAGCATAAAGTTTTCTTTCGTTGGTTTCACAGCGGATGCCTTCGTGAGTGATATTCAGCGCGTCGAGTGAAGATCGGGAGACAAGTGTGAAACGTAAAACACCATCGTCGCCGATACTGATCGATTCGGGATCGATTGCGTGTTTATAATCGGTACTGGTTTGTACGGCTAAAGGAATCAGTTTGTTCAGATCAGGATAGGGTGGCAACTGGGCTAACTGTTCAACCCAGGGTTTTTCGGTATCAAATGATTCCTTGAATTCTGTTTTTGCTGCGCATGCAGTGAACAGCAAGCAAACAAGTAATGTAAAACTCGCTAAAAAAAGTTTGCTATGCATGAGAGATTCCTGATGCAAAAAACTTCATGCCAGATCGTTGACCAAGGAAGTACGGCTTTCTTCATTGATCGAATCGATTGTCGCCCGATAGGCTGGGTGATCGACGCCCATAGCCAGTTTTCCGTTTTGCTTTAAAGCCTGAATCATATCCGGTGTGAGCTCAAAGCGCAGAAAATGGACCGAAGAAGTTTTTTCAGTATTTTCACGGTCGAGATCTTCATCAGCGATGGCGTATACAGGTGTAAAGTCATCGGCTTTGATCCAAACCTTGTCTTCGATGCCGACCATTTGTGCAAGCCGTTCCGCACGTTCGGCAGGATCGGGATATTCGATCATCATGGTTGCTTTCCAGTTGGCGCCGTCCGGGACAAGTGGCAAATACGTTTCCAATTCGTGGACAATTTCGTCTTCCTGGAAGATGCGCTCGATATGCAGCATTTCCTGAATCTGATAGCGAATGGTGACGTCATCTTCAAAAAATAAAGTAATGTGGTCGCCTAACTGTATTTTTCGCGGCTTTTTATGTGCTATAACTTCGCTGCGTTTTTGCTTGCGTAGCTTGGCGTAAGCTTCGAGTGTTAATAAACTGTCGCGTGTAATGGTGGCCATTTTTTAAGCGTTCTTTTCGTTATCGGTTTGACGGGGTGATTCAATTTCCTGTCCGCTGACGGTGTGCATCCTGCCTTCGTAAGCGAAACGTAATAGCGTCAGTGGATGTACTTTCTGCGCCGTGTTTTCGTCGCCCATCCCTTGCTCGATGTGGCGTGCGGCAATGGCGCAATCTGAACTGATGTAATCCGGCTCGTTGGTTGCCATTTGCCGGAAAACGGGACGGCCTATTTTCATTGAATCGTTAAAAAATTCGCTTTTAACACCCCAGGTGCCATCGTGTCCGGAGCAGCGTTCGACGACTGTAATGTCAGTATCCGGAATCAGTTGCAAAACATCGCGTGTTTTTTTGCCGATGTTTTGCACGCGCTGGTGGCAGGGTATATGGTAGGCCACCTTGCCAAGCGATGCCTTGAAATCGGTTTTCAATAACTGGTCATGGTGGCGCAGCATTAAATATTCGAACGGATCGAACATGGCCGCGGCAACGGTTTGAACTGCCTTGTCGCCAGGAAACAGTAACGGCAGTTCCTGTTTGTACATCAGTGTACATGACGGTACGGCGGACAAAATGGCATAACCTTCTTCGGCGAGTTTGACAAGATGCGGTATATTTTCATTCTTGAGCTTTTCAACCGCATCGAGATCTCCAAGTTCCAGTTTCGGCATGCCGCAGCAGGCTTCTTTATCAACGAGCGTGGTGGGAATCTCGTTGTGGGCGAGTATTTTCAATAAATCACGACCAATACTGGGCTCGTTGTAATTGATATAGCAGGTCGCATAGATGGCTACTTTTCCAGGCGTACGTTCGCCATTCCTGACGGCAAAAGTATCGTTGGTCTGTGCTGTCGGGCGGAATGTGTTCGGTGCGTATTCCGGTAGTTTGCGTTCGGCATGAATGCCAAGTTGCTTGTCCATTAGTTTGCGCACAGCGGCGGTTTTGTTCATGGCGTTGACCGTTTGAACAACAACGGGGATAGTTGCCAGTTTGCCGACAGCATCGGTATTTGATAACAATTTATCCCGGAAGCTGGCTCCCTGGGTTTTGAACTTGATCGCCTTGGCGCGCAGCATCAGGTGCGGGAAATCGATGTTCCACTCATGCGGCGGCACATACGGGCACTTGGTCATAAAGCACATATCGCACAGAAAACAGCGGTCGACGACTTCCCAGAACTGCGATTTATCGACGCCATCGAGTTCGCCAGTAGCACCATCGTCAATCAAATCGAACAGGCGGGGAAATGCGGTGCAAAGATTGACACAACGGCGGCATCCGTGGCAAATGTCAAAAACGCGTTCCATTTCATCCATCAAACTGGCTTCATTGTAAAATTCAATGTTTTTCCAGTCGATGGAGTGACGTTTGGGCGCTTCCAGACTGCCTTCACGCATAGTCATAGAAATTCGGATAATAAGACAAAATTAAATTCGAATAATCAGGCAGATAATTGATGGGGTTTATGCCGTTTGGCGATAAACCCCACCGATTAAAGGAATAAGCAGGCGATTGATCGAATTCGATTAACCGGTCTGGTTATAATCAGTCAACCAGGCTATCTAATGCACGTTGGAAACGGTTGGCGTGCGAACGCTCGGCTTTAGCGAGTGTTTCAAACCAGTCGGCGATTTCATCAAAACCTTCATCGCGAGCGGTTCTTGCCATGCCTGGGTACATGTCGGTGTATTCATGTGTTTCACCAGCAATCGCTGTTTTCAGATTGTCGCGGGTGGAGCCGAAAGCCAATCCTGTGGCCGGATCGCCGCAGGATTCCAGATATTCGAGATGACCGTGTGCGTGACCGGTTTCACCTTCTGCCGTAGACCGGAACACCGTTGCGACGTCGTTTTGACCTTCAACGTCCGCTTTGGCTGCAAAATACAGATAGCGGCGATTGGCTTGTGATTCACCGGCAAATGCCGCTTTCAGATTGCCTTCGGTTTGGGATCCTTTGAGTGTTGACATGATTTCCTCTCCTTTGTATGTGTGACGAATTAAAGATTGATATTGTAATTGTATATTGTTTTTATTGTGTTTAGTTATGCATCGTTTTGCAACTGGCTTTCCGCATAGTATAAATTATAGGGCACTATATTCCCATAGCATCAGTTTTACTGAAGACAGGATAAATAACAGAAGCATTATTGCGGCAAAGCCATGCAGCGAAACGAGACTAACGAAGCCCTTTTCACTTGTCAAGACCATGCCGATGCGGTCAGCCGGGCTTGCCGTCGATCCGGGGACGCCAGTATATCGGAATATAATGAACCGCCCAGAGGATAAAACAGGCTAACCAGATCAAACCGGCAAGCAGATACAGAATGGCGGTAAAATGCCCCAAAACCGGCAGTATTTCCGGCAGTATTCTAACCGCTGTGCTGGCCTGGAAACCGAGAAACAGTTGCCAGGTGAATTTGTCCATCTCCAGTGGACGGCCAGAATGTCCAACAGTGACACGCGACGCCATGCCAAGCACCATGCTGGTAAAGTAGCCGATGACCAAGGCATGCAACGGCGCCAGGCCCAGTATCAAGGTACTTCCTTCGCTGTCCATGTAAATGTAGCTTTGCAGCCCATAAAGCAGCATGGCGATACTGAGCCAGGCAAAAGAAATATGCAATACCGCCAATAGACTGACTTGAAAACTGCGTAAAAATCCCCAGCGGATCGATAAATACAATGCGCATAACGCCAACGTGAAATCAGGTGCCCACACATACTGTATCAAACCGGACAATTGCAGCAGTCCATGTGCCGCGCTGCATGTCAGCATGAGCC
>JAGRFM010000209.1 GCA_020446045.1 Nitrosomonas sp. | reverse complement strand
ACCACCCGCCTTGTCCGCCCAGGCATCACCGGCCACACCCAGCAAGCTGCCTGCGCCAGCCCGTAAATCATGCGCCTGACCGGCTGCATCGACAGCCGCAGTTACGCCGCGCAGCATGCCGATACCATGATCGCCGTCACCGGCCACGGCATCGAGCCGCCCCAGTTCGTTGTGTTGCGATTCAATAACCTGTTGGGCCGAGTTCAGCGCTTCCAGAATAATCGCAGCAATTTTTCGCGAGTCTTTGGTTCCGATTTCTACAACCCCTGGCCTGGCTACGGTTATCTTTGTTATCGCCTGATCGCCATCCGGTTCTTGCACATAACCCCGTTTAAAGGATGGTGTTTCAGCCGCAGCCACCCAGGTTTGCTCAAGTTCATCATTCAGCCAGAACAGCGTCAATGAAACACCGGCCATATCAAAGCTGGTAATAACGCGATCGACAACCGGCCCCACAATGATCAGACCACGTTCCCACAGCAATTGATCCACTTTGCGGTAAACAACAAACAACTCTTCCTGCGACACGCTGCCGAGGCTGTTCAACATCACGGCAACACGCGCACCATCGCACTGACTGATTTCCTCGGGAATATCCTCGAGCAACTTGTCGACCAGCATTCCGGCCAGGCCATCAGCATCCGGTGCATCCATTTGATAAAGCCCGGATTCGCCATGAATCCCCATACCGACTTCCATTTTTCCATGCTGCACTGCAAACAACGGTTGCTGCGCACCCGGTAGTGTGCAACCGGAGAAAGCCACGCCCAATGTGCGTACGCGAAGATTGGCTTTCGTTGCAATTCGAAACACCTCATCAAGTGACTTTCCCGCCTCGGCAGCCACTCCTGCCGCTTTGAACACTGGCAGTGTCCCGGCAATTCCACGGCGTAAATGCCGCTCCGATATCGCACCAGAGGCAATATCATCGCTCACTACAACCGAACGCACGTCGATACCCTGTGCTTGAAGCTGCTCCTGAGCCTGGTTGAAATTCAACACATCACCGGCGTAATTACCCAGACAAAACAAAATCCCGCCACCGGCATCGACAGCTCTCGCGACATTGCAAATCTGCTGCGCCGAAGGTGATGCGAAAACATTACCCATCGCCGCGCCATGCACCAATCCCTGCCCAACTAACCCACCAAACGCCGGATAATGACCGGAACCGCCACCGATAACAATCACAACCTGTCCCGGTTTTGCCTTGTGCCGCCGGATTACGCCGCCACCCACACGGCTGATCATCCCTTGGTGCGCGGCCACAAACCCGTCGATCATTTCGTCAACAAATTTGTCCGGCGCATTAAAAAGATAAGTCATTTTTTATTCCACAAGCATATTCCGCTGGTTTAAAAGTTACGTTTTGAATAGTATCAGAATCGAAGCAGCTAACGCCAGGCAACATAAAAAGCGCATATCTTTTATGCATACAGACTGGATTCGTATTAAAATTGCAAGCTTTTGGCTGTTCTAAAACCTATCTCAATCTTAACGAATGATGGCGTTCCGTTGGCTATTTCGCATGATCAAACCAAATCATGTTTAGCCGGTCATAGCGAAATCCAAAGCTTTCTTTTGAAATAGACCAAATAAGAATGGCTTCATTTTTTATTTTCTCTAACCATTGAATCAAACTATGCATCCCATGTTAAACATTGCGGTGAAAGCCGCACGCCGTGCCGGTGATATTATTGTCCAGGCATCGCGGAATCTGGATTTATTGACTATTTCAAAAAAATCGCGCAGCGATTATGTCAGTGAAGTTGATGGCGCTGCGGAAGACGTGATCATCAGAATTTTACGCGAGGCTTATCCCAATCATGCGATACTCGCGGAAGAAAGCGGCACAAGCGGCGATGTTCAGGACGCCGAGTATCAATGGATCATCGATCCACTCGATGGCACGACGAATTTTTTACATGGCCTTCCACAATATGCAGTTTCGATTGCACTAAAACATAAAGGTATTCTGAACAAAGCTGTTGTCTACAACCCGAACAATAACGAACTCTTCACCGCCGGCCGCGGTGATGGCGCCTATCTGAATAATAAGCGGCTTCGCGTGAGCAAACGTATTCACCTGGAGGATTGCCTGATTGGTACGGGCATCCCGTTTCGCGACTTGACACATGTTGAAGCTTACTTGAGTATTTTCAAGGATATCATACCGCGTGTTGCGGGTATCCGCCGTCCGGGCTCAGCCTCACTGGATCTGTCGTATGTCGCGGCGGGACGTTATGACGGTTTCTGGGAAATCGGACTGGCGCCGTGGGATATGGCTGCCGGCGCCTTGATCATCAAGGAAGCCGGTGGACTGGTCGGCGATCTTGAAGGCGACGACACTTACCTTGAGAGCGGGCAAATACTGGCGGGGAACCCCAAAGTATTTTCACAATTACTGAAAATTATTGCCCCACACCTGACCGAAGCGTTGAAAGAAAACCACCGCGCAGCCAAAAAAAAGAAATAACTGATTGTTAACGCTCCCTATCATCGGTTTGCGATTCGGAATTCTGGATATCCTGAATCGCATCATTCGATGGCTTTTCGTCCGTTTCGGTGGAAAACATCTCGTTCCCTGCTTCAACGAGTTCTCCTAGTTCCTGTAGCGGCGGTAGCGCTTCAAGCGAGTTTAAACCCAGATCATCCAGGAATTGCTCAGTCGTTGCAAATAATGCCGGCTTACCGGGCACGTTACGGTGTCCGACTTGATCGACCCAACCTCTTGACGTCAATGTTTTAAGCACTGATGCGGAAACGCCGATGCCGCGTATTTCTTCGATATCGCCGCGCGTGACGGGCTGATGGTAGGCGATAATCGCCAGCGTTTCCAGAACCGCTCGCGAATACCGCGGCGCTTTGGGCGGATCGAGACGATTGAGGTATGGCTGCATTCCGGCCTTTGCCTGGAAACGCCAACCGCTGGCCACATGAATCAGTTCGATGCCACTATCGCGCCAGTCGACAGTTATTTCCTTAATTAATCTGGAAATCTGCCTGGCGTTCAGTTCATTATTGAATAATTTCCGTAGCGCGGCTATTGACAAAGGCTCTTGCGCCGTCAGCAATGCCGCTTCCAGCACTTGTTTGACAAGAACCGGATTATCCTGATGCACTGAAGTATCCGCAGAATCCACGATTTCCGCATCCACGGCACTTCCGTTATTAGTCTCTGGCTGCTGATCAGGAAGCAACTGACCGGACATAAATAATTCCCAGCACTTCGGATTGTGTCATTTCGATTAATGTTTCCTTGGCGAGTTCGAGCATGGCCAGAAACGTCACAATAACTTCCGCCGTTGTTGCCGCCGGATTGAATAAATCGTAAAAAGCCATTTCTCCGTGCTGCTGCAAATCCCTCAGAACGCGGCTCATAGTCGCGCGCACCGATAATGTTTCACGACTGATTTGATGCTGACGGTTGACTTTGGCTCTTGCCAGCAATACCAGCCAGACTTGCCGTAAATCGTCAACCGATACGCCCGGCAGCTGTTCAGGCAGGTGATCATCCATCCAAACCCGGACAGCCATAAAATCACGATCAATCTGCGGCAGCTCATTAAGACGCATTGCAGCCTGTTTGATTTGTTCGTATTTCAATAAACGCTGCACCAGTTCGACTCTGGGATCCGCCTCTTCAGCCGTTTCATTAACCGGCGCGGGTAGCAGCATACGCGATTTGATTTCAATGAGCAGCGCCGTCATAAGCAGATATTCAGCAGCCAGTTCGAACTGTTCCACTTCCATCATTTCCACGTAAGCCATGTATTGCTGCGTCAACGGAACCATTGGAATATCCAGAATATCGATATTATGTTTGCGGATCAGATACAGCAGCAAATCCAGCGGCCCCTGAAAAGTATCCAGAAAAACTTCCAGTGCATCGGGCGGAATATACAAATCCTGCGGAATCTCCAGCATCGGTTCACCGCAAATTTTTGCAACAGGTCTTTTTTCGATGATGACTGTTTCGGCTTCAGTCTCGATTCCGGCTGTCACTGACAAATCAATTTCCCTGTTTTCCACCGCTAGACCTCGATCAATTCCATCGGCTGGTAAGCTGATGGTGGAAATTATGAATAATTCAATCCCATTGCAGCACGTATATCACGCATGGTTTCCTCCGCCAGTTGATTGGCTTTTTCACAACCGTCGGCGATGATATTGCGCACCAGAACCGGATCTTCTTCGTACATCCGGGCGCGATCGTGCATAGGTTCCTGTTCGGCCAGCACTTTATCAATAACCGGTGACTTGCATTCGATACAACCGATTCCCGCACTTGTACAGCCTTCCCGCACCCAGTCACGGGTCTCATCGTCGGAATAAACCAAATGAAACTGCCATACCGGGCAAATCTCGGGATTCCCTGGATCAGTACGCCGCACACGCGCCGGATCGGTCGGCATAGTACGTATTTTTTTACGCACGCTATCCGCATCTTCGCGCAGGCTGATGGTATTGTTATATGATTTCGACATTTTCTGTCCGTCGAGACCCGGCATACGCGATGCTTTGGTTAATAAGGTTTCGGGCTCGCATAAAATCATTTTGCCACCGCCTTCAAGATAGCCGTACAACCGTTCCTGATCGCCCATGCTCAAATTCTGCTGTTCTTCAAGCAAAGACTTGGCTTCCGCAAGTGCGTTTTCATCGCCCTGTTCCTGATAACGGTTTCGCAACTCGACGTAGAGCCGGGATTTTTTTGAGCCCAGTTTTTTGATTGCGATTTGCGCCTTCTCTTCAAAACCCGGTTCTTTTCCATAGACATGGTTGAAACGGCGGCAAATTTCACGGGTGAATTCAATATGCGGCGCCTGATCTTCGCCGACCGGAACGCGATTGGCACGATAAATCAGAATATCGGCACTCTGTAACAATGGATAACCCAAGAAACCATAGGTACTGAGATCTTTTTCGGTCAGTTTTTCCTGCTGATCTTTATACGTCGGCACCCGTTCCAGCCAGCCCAGGGGCGTCATCATGGAAAGCAATAAATATAACTCAGCATGTGCCGGTACTTTGGATTGTATAAATAGTGTAGCTTTCGACGGATCGACACCTGCTGCGAGCCAGTCCATGACCATGTCCCATGCATTTTTTTCGATAATTTCCGGGTCATCGTAATGTGTTGTCAGCGCATGCCAATCCGCCACAAAGAACAAGCAATCATACTGTTGTTGCAATTCAACCCAGTTTTTCAATACACCGTGATAATGTCCTAAATGCAGATTACCCGTGGGCCGCATCCCCGATAAAACACGATCAGCATACATGTTTAAATCCTAGTCGTAATTTTTATGTGTCAATTTTATATAGCCAAGGTCAAAAAGCTTAGTCATATAATCCAAAAAAAGAAACCATGATCAATTTGATAAAATTAATCATGGGTAATACTATTGCCCCTAATACACCGCTAAACAGCAAAACCAGCAATATCATCATGCCGTAAGGTTCTACTCTGGAAAACTGATACGCCAGCGAGTGCGGCAACAGGCTTTCCACCACGCGCCCACCATCCAATGGCGGCAAAGGCAGCAGATTAAGAACCATCAGGATGAGATTTATTTCTATCCCGGCGATACCCATCAGCAACATCGGTTTGGTCAATTCAGTGATGGGGAGAATCATCGCCAGTTTGATAATCAATGCCCAGAAACAGGCCATAAGCAAATTGGCGCCCGGCCCGGCAAATGCGACCCAGAGCATGTCTTTTTTAGGATGGCGCAAATTGGAAAAATTAACCGGCACCGGCTTCGCCCAGCCAAACAGAAATCCGGCGCCCATTGCCACTTTACTGACGACAAACAAAATAGCAGGTACCAGAATCGTTCCGATTGGGTCGATATGCTTGGCTGGATTCAGACTGATGCGCCCGGCTTTGAAAGCGGTAGCGTCGCCAAAATATTTGGCGGCATAGCCATGCGCCGCCTCATGCATCGTGATAGCCAGGATGACTGGCAGCGCAAGAATGGCAATACCCTGGATAATACTGTCAATGTCCATCATCAAGCCCAAAAGGCTCTAGATCCCCTTTCCCAACCCGCACCAGTTCGGGCGCATTATCGGTCAAATCGATTACCGAAGTCATCTCCAATCCGCAGGAACCGGCATCCATGACCAGATCAACCTGGTGTTCCAATCGTTCCCGGATCTCTTCCGCGTCATTCATGGGAAATTCATCACCCGGCAATACCAGCGTCGAACTCAACAGCGGCTCGTTCAGCTCTTCCAGCAACGCCAGTGCGACGGGATGATCCGGTATGCGCAAACCAATGGTATAACGTTTGGGATGCTGCAAACGGCGCGGGACTTCCCGGCTGGCCTGCAGGATAAAGGTATAGCTGCCGGGTGTATTGGCTTTTAGCAAACGGTATTGCGCATTATCCACACGGGCATACAGTGAAATCTCGGCAAGATCTCTGCATACCAGCGTAAAATGATGTCTGTCGTCCACCTCCCGTATCGTTCTAATCCGTGTCATCGCATCCTTATCGCCAATGTGACATCCCAATGCATAACAGGAATCGGTCGGATACACGATAACCCCGCCGTCATGTACTATTTTGACAGCCTGTTTAATCAATCTTGAATGTGGATTCTCGGTATGTATCGTAAAAAACTGAGCCATATAACAAGGCCTTATTGTATCGTTCCAAATTGTACAAATATCGCTGATTGTCAAGAAAGCACGGGTAATTTCCAGTCATGCCAGACCGGTGTGCAGCCTGACGGCAAATCGGGTAATTGCCCCAGATCGTAAAAACTTTCTCCGGGCCCATGAAAATCAGAACCACAGGATACCAGCAAATTCCTTACTTTGGCATGATGGGCAAAAATTTTCACCTGTTCTTGCGTGTGACTCGCGCTCACCACTTCTATCCCGGTACCGCCTAATGTACAGAAGTCATCCAGCAAGTCATTCAATACATTTTTACCCAGATTATACCGGGCCGGATGCGCAATGACAGCTCTGCCGCCACTGCCCGTGATCCAATCGATCGTTTCACTGAGCTGTGCCCATTCGTGATGCGCGTACCCTGGTTTGCCTTTCACCAGATATTTTTTAAAAACAGTTTTCATATCTTTGGCATAGCCTTTTTCGATCAAAAACCGGGCAAAATGTGTTCGTCCGATTAAACCGCGCTCCCCCACAAAGGCAAACGCGCCTTCAAGACTGTCTTTTATACCGACTTTTTCCAGTTCCGCCGAAATATTGCGGGCGCGTTGCGTGCGGCCATCACGAATCGCTGTCAGACCATCATAAAGTGGCTTATAGTCCGGGTCGACGTTCAATCCCAGAATATGAATTGTGCGTCCACGCCAGGTAACAGATATTTCCACACCGTTTATAAATATGATATTTTTCTCGGCTGCGGCACGGCTTGCTTCCGCGGCTCCGGCAACATCGTCGTGATCGGTCAATGCAATCACGCAGACCCCGCGCTGATGCGCGCGTTCGATGAGCTGCGTTGGCGTCAGAACGCCATCAGAGACCGTAGAATGACAATGCAAATCGATATTGAGCATGGTGATTTTGATTGCGTATAACTTGAAAGGATACGCATCATAGCAAATTAACCTGTCTATGAAAAATAGACCAACCAACCTAATTATATCAAATGCTTAAACAAAGGATGCAAAAGGAATTTTAAATGAAAAACAATACAGGTATCTGGCATCACTTATCTGCGGCGCCCCATCGCAGCCTGTTTTTGATAGGCGCATTACAAGGTATTTTCACATTGACATGGTGGCTATACGACTTAGCCGGCCGGTATGCCGTAGTGGGTTCCATGACACTTTGGAGCACCACGCCAACCTGGGCACATGCGTTCTTGATGATTTACGGTTTTTTTCCGTTTTTTATTTTTGGGTTCCTGTTCACAACCTATCCAAACTGGATGAACGGCGAAAAAATCAAGCCGCGTGTTTACTTGAGCACCTGCCTATGCATGACAGGCGGCATCGCATTATTTTACACCGGGCTCATTTACCAAAAATGGCTCGTCATTTTCGGCGTAGTTTTAATCCTGTTTGCATTTAATCTGGCGTTCAAGGCATTGCTGCGCGTTCTAATTGCCGCAGAAGGGCAGGACAGGCGTCACGCGATTGTTACCAGTGTCGCACTGTTTATGGGATTTCTCGGCATCGCGGCTTATCTGCTCTGGCTGGTTACCGATGCAAGTTTTTTGCTGGATTTTTCACGTCACACCGGGGTCTGGTTTTTCCTGTTGCCGATTCTGCTTGCGGTTTCGCATCGCATGATTCCGTTTTTTTCCAGCCGGGTTCTCGACAACTATGTCATGGTACGGCCATTCTGGTTGCTCTGGCTCATGCTGACATGCAGCGCGGCACATGGACTGCTGCAATTGTCCGGTTTGATACAGTATGTGTGGGCACCTGATTTCACGTTGGCGTTATGCGCATTGTATTTATCGATCCGCTGGGGATTTTT
>JAGRFM010000208.1 GCA_020446045.1 Nitrosomonas sp. | reverse complement strand
GTGGCGGTCATTACGCTTTATTTTTTATCCCGCGTGAGTACTGCCGAATATGAAGAAAATCCATACATCGATGCAAGCCAGGAACGCGCAGTGCGAAAAGGCGTTTATATTGCAGGTTTTTCTTTTCTGGGACTTATCATACTGGGTTTCTGCGCCTGGCTGATTCTGCTCAAACCCGTGCCGCAGCATGATTCGAAAGACCCGGTGTGGATTTTCAATCACGGTTCGATCGGTAATGAAGATGTGCAAGGTATTCCGTACTGGATCTGGCGCGTACTGCCCAAAATTTTCCCGGAGCATCTGCCGGGTAACCAGGATGGATACAGTGCGCTCGGGTTTTACTGGGCGGCGGGTGCAGAACTGCCGGTTGGGTTTACCAAAAAAACATTAGGCGTTATCCCCCGCGTTTCATTCAATTGCGCGCTTTGTCATCAGGGCAGTTACCGGCTCGAAGGACAGCATAAATCAACACTGGTTACGGCGGGCGCCGGTAACCGGGTCGATCCGCAGAAATATCAATTGTTCTTGATCAAGGCAGGACAGGACCCCAAATTTGAAGCCGGCAGGATTATGACGGAAATCAAGGCCATTTATGATATGCCGTGGTGGGAAGAAATTCTCTACCGTTTCCTGCTGATTCCATTGACGAAAAACGGACTGCAGGGCCAAAGTAAAACATTTGCCTGGATGATGGACAAGCCGGAATGGGGGATAGGGCGCATCGACCCGTTCAACCCGGTTAAATTCAATCAACTGCAATTGCCGGTTGATCAGACAATCGGTAATTCAGACATGATGCCGCTCTGGGCGATGAATCAGGTCGTCAACCGCAAGGATAAGGTTTATGCACTGCACTGGGACGGATTGAACACCGACCTGCATGAAGTCGTTGTTGCAGGCGGGATTGGCGACGGCATGACGGCGGTGACGTATCAGCGCATCGCCAAACGTATTGAACGGGTTACCGATTTTATCCGTCTCCAGCAACCGCCTCGCTCGCCGTTTAAAACCGATCTTCCCGAGACCGATCAGTATCATGTCGATGCCGTTCGGGTGGATACGGGAAAAACCCTATACAACAAACATTGCGCGGACTGTCATGATGCCGGTGGTTCTCGTTACCGGACAGTGATTCCTGTGCTGGAAGTCAATACCGATCGGCACCGGCTGGATATGTGGACGATGGCGGCGCGGGATCGCTACATGAATTATGAAAGCGACCAGGGGAACTGGAACTTCAAACACTGGCAGCATCAGGATGGTTATGTGGCGGTGGAACTGACCGGTTTATGGCTGCGTGGACCGTATCTGCATAATGGTTCGGTACCTACGCTAAAGGATTTGCTGAAACCTGTGAGCGAACGGCCTAAAGCCTATTGTCGGGAATCGGATACCGTCGATCCGGTCAATGGCGGTTTCCTGACCGGTGCTGAAGGCAAACCCTGTGACGGATTCTATTTTGATACCGCGGCGCCGGGCAACGGCAACGGCGGCCATGAGTATGGCGTCGACCTGTCCGACGAGGACAAGGCGGCATTGCTCAGTTATCTGAAGACTTTATGAGTCTGCCGCGGTAATTCACGAATGGATTACCGCCTGGATTGACACGCATGCTTGGAATAATGGCGGAATATTAATGGAGTGAACAATGCAAATCACCAGCATACTGAAAAAAACGTTTTTAGCCTTCATCATACTGCTACTGGTTTTAATCACGGTCGTGATACTGGCGGTCAGAGCCTGGGTTTTGCCGGATTATTCCAAGATCGGCAATATGAAAGATGAGGCGCTGCTGGCCGGCAGAACAGCGGAAAGCTTTGTCGCAGCCATGGACCCGTATTTCATCGAAATGGACAAAGGCGCATTAAAACCCGGCGATGAGGAGGGTGAGAAGGCGCTGGAACGTTGGGCAAAGGCATTGAATTTGACGATTGAGCAGGTGCGTGAGAGTGCGATCAAGGGACAGAATACCTGGCTGGTCTGGACGGGCGGTAACGACCGTTTCTGGGATGATATGGCCAACAAATATTCGTTTGGCAGCTTCGATCTGCTGAAAACATTGTCTTCACATCCAGGCCAGGGTTACAGCCGGGATACGCGCGGGTCGTTTTTGGGCCTGGTCAACGAACCCTGTTTTGAGAAAGCGACAGAGCCGGATGAGTACGGTCTGTGGCTCGATAAGCGTATGAAGGATTGTCCGGAAGATCCGTTTGCCGATGAAGACCGTTATCCGGGCGTTGAGATCGGTGCGCGCGGGAAAAACATACCGGTCGGCTCGTATTACGGCAAACCATCGGGTGTTATCGGTTTACGGCTTTTCCCCAATCCCGATTTCGACGAAGCGGCGGCTAAGAAATGGGAAAAAGGTCAGCAATCCGGGGAAAGAAATGACGGTTATTACACCAATCCGGAATTCTATAAAGACCGCAATCTGGTCAGACCTTACCGTGTCGGCATGTCCTGCGCGTTTTGTCATGTCAGTCCCAATCCGGTAAATCCGCCCAAGGATCGGGAAAATCCGAAATGGTCGGAGTTGAATTCGAATCCCGGTGCGCAATATTTCTGGGTTAACCGTATTTTTTTCTGGGATACGAGCCCCAGGGATTATAACGATCCGACACAACCGGCCAGGAACGAATACAATTTTATTTATCAATTGTTCCATACCAATCCCCCCGGTTCATTGGATACCTCGTTTGTTTCGACGGACTACATTAACAACCCGCGTACCATGAATGCCGTCTACAGCCTTGGTGCACGACTTGAGCCGACGTTACGGTGGGGAACCGAGCAACTGGAAGGCGGGGAATTGGACAACAAGCAACTCAACGATTATCCGCAAACAGAAGCACTTGGCGCGTTCTGGAATGAATCCACAGGTAAGGTCAAGACTGCGCGCGTTCTGAAAGATGGTTCGGATTCGGTGGGTGTGCTGGGTGCTTTGAACCGGGTTTATCTGAATATCGGATTGTTCAGCGAGGAATGGCTGACGCATTTTTATCCGGTCATCGGCACCAAAGAGATTACCCCGATTAAAATCGCGGATGCACAAAAAAATTCCAGTTACTGGAATGCGACAACTGATCAAACTGCGGATATGGGGATATTTTTCCTGGTCACCGCGTCGCCCGATGATTTGAAAGATGCGCCCGGCGGTGAAGTTTATATGGAAAAAGACCCGAATACGCTGCAACTGGGCAAAATTGTTTTTGCGGACAATTGCGCTGCGTGTCATTCGAGCAAGATTCCACCGGCGCCACCTGAATCCGGCATTGATACCGGCGATTGCGCCGATGGGGGTAACGGTCCGAATTACCGCATGTGCTGGGACCGGTACTGGGAGTGGGTGCAGACGGACGATTTCAAAACCAAGATGCGTGGATACGTGCTAGAGACTGAGCACAAGGAACACTGTTCGAAAGATAAGGATCCTTTCCTGTGCGATAACTTTTTGTCTTCCGAAAGACGTGTGCCGGTCGATTTGCTGCAAACCAACGCATGCGGACCGATTGCAACCAACGGACTGGCCGGGGATATCTGGGATAATTTCACTTCGTCATCGTACAAGCAATTGCCGCCTGTGAAAGAACTGACTGTGCATCATCCGGTTTCCGGTGGCGCCAGTGCTTTCCAGCCGCTTGGCAATGGGCGCGGTTATACGCGTCCCGCATCGCTGATCAGTCTGTGGTCGACTGCACCTTTTTTATTGAATAATTCCGTCGGTCATATCGAATATTATGATAATTCAGCGATGATTGATTATTCTGCCGGCAAATATGACGAATACGGTCACGAAGCGTCACATGATTACGGTGAACATGCCGGTGAATATGACCAATCCAACGATAAGTCCGATGCAAGTTACGGGGATGAACAGGATTATGCGGAAGGACAGTATGATGGCCATCATGACTATAACCACGGTTATGAACAATACGAGTACAACAAAGGCTATCGTCCCTACAACGATCATTACCGCCAAGCCTATGGTGATCTGGATCCGTACAATCCCGGTGTGGCCAATCGCATGGCGGTATTCCATGATTCCATCAATAAAATGCTTAATCCGGAATTGCGCCGTGTGGATCCGGTTACCCAAAATGCTGTGCCGGGGTATATGTACCGAACCACGGCGGTTAGTTGCCTGAGTGTGGCTGCCGGTTATCTGCCGGATGTGGTGAAACGATTCTCCGGTGTGCTGCACTGGTTGGCGCCATGGGCATTCCAGGCGAATGGCGATTTGAATATTGGACCATTTCCTGAAGGCATGCCGGTTAATCTGCTGGTGAATACCCAGTTCATCCCCGATCATGACGAACCGATGGGATTGGAACACCTGTTGAAACTGGCTCGGCTCGGCGGGGAAATTCTGGGTGTGGCGAAACAACTTGGCGGGCAATGCTCACCGGAATATCTGGCAACCAACGAAGCACGAGCGCATGCCGAATCGGTTTTTTACGGCAGCAATCTGGTCGACGCATTGCTGGATTTGAACAAGTGTCCGGATTTCGTGGTGAATCGCGGCCATTATTTCGGTACGGATCTGTCACAGGAAGAAAAAGCCGCATTGATTGCTTACCTGAAAACCTTTTAAGGCATACGAATGATGAATCGCGAAACATTCGACTATATAGTGGTGGGCTCGGGCGCCGGGGGCGGTGTGGTGGCAGCCCGTCTGGCGCAGGCCGGTTACCGGGTTATAGTGCTTGAAGCCGGCGGTGATCCCGTCGGCGACAAGAACGACCGCAGCGATTATCACCGGAATGTCGAGGCCGATTACAACGTGCCGTTGTTTCATCCGTATTCGACCGAACATCCCGACCTGGCGTGGGATTTCTGGGTCAGACACTACGCCGATAATAAACAGCAACAGCGCGATTCGAAATACGATGCTGAACAAGACGGCGTACTGTATCCGCGTGCAGGGACATTGGGTGGCTGCACCGCACATAATGCGATGATTACCGTTTATCCGAATGATGCCGACTGGAACCATATCGCTGACACGATGAATGACCGTTCCTGGCGAGCGTCGAATATGCGCCGGTACTTTGAACGGCTGGAAGACTGCCGTTACCGCCTGTTCTACCGATTACTAAGTTATCTTGGCGTCAATACGACCGGTCATGGTTGGCGGGGCTGGTTGCATACTGAGAACCTGATACCGTTTGGTATTTTCAGGGGATGGCGCGTCAGGCGTCTGGTAAAAAACAGCATCAAAAGCCTGTTTCGCCAGCTTGGCAATATCGGCCTGCGTATCGAATTACAACTCAAAAGTCTGGGCGACCCGAACGATAAACGGTTGACCGATTTGCACGCGGGCGGTATTCATTACACGCCGCATACCACCTTCAAAAAAGCGCGCTTCGGCACGCGCGAATTTCTGCGCGAGGTCGAGAAACAGCATCCCGGCAAACTGGAAATACGGCTGCATGCACTCGCGGCAAAAATCCTGTTTGATGACAATGATCCTGAACGCGCCATCGGTATCGAATATCTGCAGGGCAAGCGGTTGTACGAAGCGCATCAAAATCCGGGCACTGAAGCGGGAACCGTCAAACAGGTTTTTGCCGGCAAGGAAGTCATTATTGCGGGCGGCGCATTTAATACACCGCAACTGCTCATGTTGTCCGGCATCGGGCCGGAAGATGATTTGAAAGCAATGGGCATCACACCTAAACTAAACCTCCCTGGTGTAGGGAAAAATCTCCAGGATCGCTATGAAGTCGGGGTGGTCAATAAAATGAAAAAGCCCTGGAAAGTGCTCGACAAAGCCGATTTCGAGTATGGTGATGCGTACTATCAACAATGGGAGAAGTGGCGTCATGGATTGTACGCGAGTAACGGTATCCTGATGACCGCAGTGTATCAGACCAAAGCGGCAAAATTATATCCTGATCTTTATTTGCTGGCGTTTCTGAGCGATTTTCACGGGTATTACAAAAATTATGCCGATGCGATCAAGAAAAAGGATTACCTGTCATGGGTAATGTTGAAAGCCTATACCAATAATAACCGTGGCGAGGTCAAATTGCTGAGCGTTGACCCCAAAAAACGCCCTTATATCAATTTTCATTATTTCAATGAGGGCAGCGATGTTGCCGGCGATGACCTGAACGGTCTGATTGAAGGTGTTAAAGTGCTGCGCAAACTGAGTGAATCCGTATCCGAACTGGTTTCCTACGAAGCCATTCCCGGTGGCAGCGTCGTCACCGACGAAGACATCAAAACTTTTGTCAAAGATGAAGCCTGGGGACATCACGCATGCGGTACCTGCGCCATGAAACCACTTGAGCAAAAAGGCGTCGTTGACAGCAAATTCCGTGTTTATGGCACCAAAAACCTGCGCATTGTCGATGCTTCCATTTTTCCCAAAATTCCGGGTTACTTCATCGTAACGTCAATCTATACCGCTGCGGAAAAAGCGGTGGATGATTTGATCGAAGGCAAAACGATACCCTGCAATTTTGATCGATAGCAGGGTATCGTTGCGTACTGCTGTGATGTTACAGCGCGCCCAGGAAGGCGACAAGATCATCCACTTCGGATGCGGTTAACCCAACGCTAAATCGGTTATTGTAAAATTCAACGACAGCCTGCAAATCTGCAGCAGAACCATCATGGAAATAAGGCGGTCTTGATGCGACTGCGCGTAGTGTAGGCCCTTTGAAACGTCCAATATCTTTCCATTTTCCGGTTATTAAGGCACGTCCCGGATCTGTTGTTTTGATAATTTCACCCGTATTTTTATGTTGTAGTGTATACAGCGGCATGTCTGGTGTGCGGCGTGATTCGTCTGAAATGCCTATATCCAGGGGCATCGGAATTGAATGATTGCCTGCGTTGGGGGTATTATGGCAAGTAGTGCATGTGCCGGGAAGTACAGGAATATTCAGATCATCATTAATTCCCTTGACACCACTGATTTGAATCGGTTTTGTGTTAAACAGAATTTGACCTCTTGCAATGGCGCCACGCGCTTTGTTTCGACTGTCATTGGTTGAAACATAACGTTCCCAATCTTTGTAAATCGTCATGACCTTTGGATTAAAGGGTTTGCGAGTCCGGTAATCACCATCAAGTGTATCGTTAATGCCAAAGTAGTATTGTTGATCTTCAAGTTCCTTGGCACCACCGTCTGCGCCGGATGAAGACAGATCACCCGCGTCGTTGTCATAGATCTGGGCGGTAAATAAACCAAATTCAAAATCCACGATGGCTTCGCGTGCTTCATCAGCCAACTCGTGAAGCGCTTCAGCATGTCCCAATGTGGCATGATTGGCCTGCGTACCCAGATCGAAAGTTACCGGTGAAAAACAGGTGGTTGTATTAAATAGACAATCTTTGGAACTGGGGTCAAGCGTTGTTTCGCGGCCATCCCACATAACGGCGTTGAGGAATTTAAGATTAGTTGTCGGCATCGGGCGGCGGAATAAAGATAATTCATCCTCGCTGGCATAACCGTAGGGATCATCTGCTTCGACCAACACAAATTCGGCATCGCTGGGAATACCGATGCCTACACGTATATTTGCTTTATTGAGCAGCATGCTGTAAGCAGCACGGCGGTTCTCGACTGTGGAAACATCAACATCTGGAGCATTCGCGCCGTCTACCAGTCGAAAAAGCGGATCCAGCCCATTTGTTTGATCAAAAATCTGTTGAACGCTTTTTGGCGTAATTGTCCAACCATCGGTGGGGGCATGGCAAGTGGCGCAACTTCTGCCATTCGTGCCCAGGCTTTTGAAAAACGGGTTTTTCAAATCAATGAAACCGGCCGTGCTGATTGTCTCATCATAACCATGACTGTTGGCCGCACGGAATCCATCTGGAAGCATGTCGCTATGTTGATCAATGCTATTTTTGTCTCCAGAATTATCGTTGGAAAAAATAGGGGTTGAATGCAGCGTGAATACAGCTAACGCTATCATAATGAATAAAAACTGCTTTAAAAACATTTAATCTCCTTTTTGATAAAAAGTTCAAGGCTTGCACATTAATAATTATTTTTAAGTGATTAGGGGTGTTAAGTAGATAAAACTCAACAACCACTGAATTTGTCTGCAACGAACTTATTTAGCTATCGTGTAAGAAAAATTGCAGATCAATTGTTCGACGCACGGTAAATTCCCCAAAAAAGAAAAATGGTTCACTTTGTGCAGAAAGTGATCAGATTTTTGATATGAAGCTTCCTGAGTAATGAAAGTGTTTTTAAAAGTGTAGAATGTGAGTGAACCGGTCAGTCACGTAAGGATTTTCAGTCGGTGTCGACTAACGATCGGCATTTGCTATGCTAACTGTGTGCGGTAATATCAGTTGAGTGGTGCATTGGTAAACAGAATTGAAGAGACAAAAAAATGAAACGATGTATTCAAACTCTAATGACAGGTTTGCTTTTATGGCTGTTGACGAATGGTGTTGCGGCAGGACAGTTCGATCAATCCCATGCGGTTTGGGATGAATTATTGCAGAACCATGTTGCAATGATTAATCAGGGTCGGGCGAGCCAAGTCGACTATGCTGCTTTTTTGCAAGACAGGCAAACATTGCAGCGTTATTTGAAACAATTATCCGGTGTTGATGCGACAACATTCTCAGGTTGGGCTAAACCGGATCAGCTGGCGTTTCTGATTAATGCGTACAATGCGTTTACCGTTGAGTTGATACTGACGCGTTATCCAAAACTCGATTCGATCAAGGATTTGGGTTCATTTTTTCGCAGTCCCTGGAAAAGAGAATTTGTCCCGTTGCTTGGCCGGATGATTTCGCTTGACGATATCGAACACAGCATGATTCGCAAGCCCGGTGATTACGATGAGCCGCGTATCCATTTTGCCGTGAATTGTGCATCAATAGGCTGTCCGGGGTTACTGAACGAAGCTTTTGCCGGTGAAAAACTGGAGCAGCAACTGGAAGCCGTCACCAAGGCTTTTCTTGAAGACCGTACCCGTAACCGCTTTAATGCATCAACCGGGCGTTTGGAAGTATCTAAAATTTTCGATTGGTATACCGAGGATTTTGAACGAGGATGGGGTGGCTGGCATTCTTTGAATCATTTCCTGGTGCATTATGCGGATAGTTTGACTGATAATGCACAAGACAGAATGGCGGTTGCTTCGGGTAACTTCAAGGTGCGTTATCTGGACTACGATTGGAAATTGAATGACAAGAAATAAGTATGCGAATCATGCGGAATCATGGTCAGATTAGCTTGATAATAGCTGGGCTGCTATGGTTGTTGGCGGGTGCTGTTGATGCAGCTTCGCAGCGGTTGATTCTGACCGGTTCGAGTACCGTTGCCCCCTTGGTTGGCGAGATGGCGCGCCGGTTTGAATCACAATTTCCCGGTGTACGTATCGATGTGCAGACCGGCGGATCGTCGCGCGGCATCAACGATGTACGTAAAGGCATTGCTGATATTGGCATGGTTTCGCGCCAGTTAAAGCAGAATGAAAATGATTTGTATGCGTTTACCATTGCATTGGATGGTATCAGTTTGATAGTGCATGCGGATAGTCCGATTGTTTCTCTCAGCAAAACACAAATTGCCGACATGTTTACCGGACAAATTACCCACTGGAGTGTTGTGGGCGGAACGGATGCGCGAATCACCGTTGTCAACAAAGCAGAGGGACGCTCTACATTGGAGTTGTTGCTGGATTATCTTGAACTAAAAAATAGTGAGATCAAGCCACATATCATTATTGGAGACAACGCACAGGGTATTAAAACGGTAGCTGGCAACCGCAATGCAATCGGTTACTTGTCGATCGGTGCTGCAGAATATGAAGTAAAACGCGGTGCTCCGATTCGATTGCTTGCACTCGATGGTGTCCAGGCATCAGTTAAAAATATACATAACGGAAGTTTTCCGTTGTCACGCCCGCTTAATCTGGTCACCGCTAGTGAACCGCAGGGCTTGATACGTCAATTTATTGCGTTTGCGCAGTCCTCGCAGGTGCACGATTTAATCAAGTCGCAGTATTTTGTTCCAGTTGATGCAGACTGACAGGCTGTTGGTCGGATTTTTGCGTGTCGGCGCAATGGTTTCTGCGTTGGTGATGCTGTTGATTCTGCTTTTTTTGTTGCTTGAGTCATGGCCGGTGTTATCGCAACTGTCTTTACTGCGATTCGTTGTGGATACATCGTGGCACCCGCTTGAAGGTGCTTACAATTTAATGCCCATGTTATCCGGAACGCTGCTTGCCAGTTTGGGTGCGCTGTTGCTGGCCATTCCTTTGGGTATTGCTTCGGCATTATTTATTGTCTTTTTTGCGCCTTCTTACGTAGCTTCATTGTATAGACGGTTCATTGAATTATTCGCGGGAATTCCGTCTGTCGTTTTCGGTTTTTGGGGATTGACGACGTTGGTGCCATTGATCGGAGAATGGCAACCACCCGGTGCGAGTCTCCTTGCAGGTGTTACGGTATTGACGCTGATGGTGCTGCCTATGGTTGCACTGACCGCATATACGGCGCTTGCGGCTGTTCCGGAAGAATTGTTCCGCAACGCCGCGGCTTTGGGGTTGTCTCGCTGGGGTATGGTTCGTGGCGTTGCGCTGCCTGCGGCACGAACAGGCATTATTGCCGGGATTATACTTGCTGCAGCACGTGCATTGGGTGAAACCATGGCAGTGCTGATGGTTGCGGGAAATGTGGTGCAATATCCCGAATCCGTGTTTGATCCCATCCGGACGTTGGCCGCCAACATAGCACTTGAGATGGCCTATGCTATGGGTGATCATCGCGCCGCATTGTTTGTGTCCGGGTTGTTGCTAATGGCGCTGGTGATGGTGTTATCAGGAATGGCTGGGTTGGTTGAAAAACAAAGCCATGTTTGAAATGATGCAAAGAATTCGCGAATTAAGTGTGCAGAGTTTGGTTTATCTTGCAGCGCTATTGGTCAGTGCAATATTTATCTGGATACTGAGTGATCTTGTGCGTGGGGGGATAGCGCATCTGTCGTGGGAATTTTTGACCGAATCACCGCGTGATGCAGGGCGAGCAGGAGGGATTGCTTCGATTCTGGTGTCCACGATACTGATTTTGCTGGTGGCGCTTGTTACGGCGATTCCGTTGGCCTGGGCGACGGCGGTATTGCTGGCGGAATTTATACCAATTACCAGTTTATTCGGTAAAGTGGTGCGATTCAGTTTGTATGTGTTGGCTGGCGTGCCGTCAATTGTGTTTGGTTTGTTCGGCAATGCGTTTTTCAGCATTTATCTGGGATTGGGTTTTTCCATTTTGTCCGGTGGTTTAACGCTTGCCTGTATGCTGTTGCCGATTCTGACCGCTACTGCCGAAGCAGGACTGCGAGCCGTTCCGGACAATTATAGATTGTCGTCGGCTGCTCTGGGTATGACGCGGACGGCAGCTTTGATTCACCTGATTGTTCCCGCTGCCGCGCCGGCTTTGGTTGCAGGGTTATTAATAGGTATTGGCCGTGCGCTTGCTGAAACGGCGGCATTATTATTTACCAGCGGTTATGTTGACCGCATGCCGGGTTCGTTGCTGGATTCCGGACGAGCATTGGCTTTGCATATTTTCGATTTATCGATGAATGTGCCTGGTGGTGATGCACCTGCCTTTGCTGCAGCGTTAATACTGGTGAGCCTGCTGCTTTGTATTAACATTCTCGCGATGAAGCTTGCCTATGATCTGCAACGCAGGAAAATGATGATATGAATACTAATCGGGATGCATTTACACTCGGTCCGCTTGAGTCGGGTCCGGCTTGTTGCGTACCGCAACCCATAATTCAAGTAAAAAATCTATCTTTGCGCTATGGGGATAAAATTGCGTTGGATAATGTTACCCTGGATGTTTTCAAGGGTTGTATTACAGCATTAATTGGACCGTCCGGTTGTGGAAAAACCAGTTTTTTGTCAGCGATCAATCGTTTAACTGACCTGATTCCGGGGTGCAGCATCAATGGTCGAATTCTGATTAACGGTCAAGATATTCATGCTGCCAATAATAATGTGCAGGCATTGCGCCGTAACATTGGTATGGTATTTCAGAAGCCCACACCTTTTCCGCTATCTGTCCGGCGTAATCTGTCATTACCACTCAACGAGCATGGTGTGATCAAAAAATCCGAAGTTGCAGCTATTATCGAGCAAGTATTGCAAGATGTTGGTTTGTGGGGTGAAGTGTGTGATCGTCTGGATACCCCGGCGCTCAGTTTGTCAGGAGGACAGCAGCAACGGCTATGCATTGCGCGTGCATTGGCATTGAATCCTGAGATTTTGCTCATGGATGAGCCGTGCAGTGCACTTGATCCTATTGCTTCAGGTGTTGTCGAAGATTTGATAAACCGTCTGCAAGGTCGTTACACGATCGTCATTGTTACACATAATCTGGCGCAGGCAAGGCGCATCGCTAACTATGCGGCATTCTTTTGGGTTCGGGAACGAACAGGCCAGCTTATTGAATTTGGTCGTTGTCAGCATATTTTTGAATCACCTAATCACGAATTGACTGCGGCTTTTGTGAATGGACACAGGGGATAGTAGAGTAAAAGCGGTCATCTGGCGGAATAAAGTCATATTAAATTACATGTAGAATAGTATGGACTATATCAAGGATTTACAAGCCATTTTAAAAGCCAGAAAAGGTGTATACAATTTGAATTGTCCAATGGTTATATGCTTGGTGCTTGGTCTTATCTGTAGCGTGTTTTTGCCTGGATTAGCTAATTTTCTTGGGATCGCAGCTGGTATTGTTTTTTACCGGAGAGTGCTAGGTATAGCACGCTTACCCTCTCCGCGATGCGGCAAATCATTCGGTACAAAATCAAATTTTGTACTCGGTGTTGGTCCAGAATATTGTATGCATTGTGGTTTAGGTTTATACAGCTAGGCTTGGGTATATAAATAAATATTGTTCAGTGAAAAAATCAAGTTTTGAAATGTAGCGTTGAGCAATTAATATTTAAAATTATTCGAAATGGATGTTGATCTAATTTTATGAAGTGGGTATAATCTCGCTTCTTTGCTGCAGCGGAACAATGTTGTGGTTTGATCTTTAAAAAAGCAGAGACAATAGATAGGTGTGAGTATTTATGCTTGGGGCTGGTTTATTGAGAGATAGGCTGGCAAGAGAAATTGAAGTATAAAATACTCGCGAGAAGTAAGTATAGTATTCTGAG
>JAGRFM010000035.1 GCA_020446045.1 Nitrosomonas sp. | reverse complement strand
GGTTTGTTTTTCGAACAAAATTGTCGGCGTTTTTGTTCCTTGAATATGCCTTGGCATGTCCTGCGGAACAAAAACTTGATCCTTTTGCCCGAAAAGCAAACAGAATTGTTCATAACTCATGACGACACCCCCTAAGTAATTAACACGCTTTTGAATTATCGGTGTGTGGCTGCTCTATAGTGGCTTTAAAAAATAAATTATCAGTGCTGTTACAACTGCAACAATTAATGCTTTAATTCCGGACCATAGCCAGAAGTGACCACTGATTCGCCCCAGAAAAACTCCAAGAAGAAAAATAACCGCAAAAGCTAGTATTGTGGCGATTTCCAGTGGCTGATGGATAAGTCCGGGTTGCCAGTGCGCCAATACCAGTGGAGACATGATAACCAGTGATATGAGCAATGGCGTCAATCCATTAATAATGGCTATAACAATGGGTATAATGCGAGCCGCCTGACCATAGGCAGAATTTTCCAGGTTTTTCAGCATGGCTTCTTCCAGATTCTTCAGTTCACGCTGCTTTTCGGCGGCTTCACTAATATAAGCACTGGTTATGCCACTCATGCACAGCGCAATAGATGCGCCCAGACAAACACTGATGATGACTGGTAAATCTATTTGGTTGCTGACGTAGAATCCCATCAAAAGACCTAATATTGTTAATGCGCCGTCAAAACCATTAACAACAAAATAGCGTCTGGCTATACGATATGAGCGTGTGATTTTGATCAGTAATGCCAACTGATTGATCAAATGCATGGAGAAAAAGAGGAAATTAGTCGATTGAATTTGTTCCGGCGACTTCAACTTCGTCGATGCTGTGAATGGATGCTCCCATTGTGCTGATTGTTTCTTCTATAATATCAAACTGAATATTTTCACCTTCAATAGTCAGTTCTGTTGTTTCTGTCTGTTCATCGACTTCCACAACCGTATATCTGACATGACAATCGGGACATTTCTCCGCCAAAGTACTGGCAAATATTAAGCCATTGGGTTGGTGTGGTTTTAGAACATCTAGCACAATGCGTTTTACTTTTACCATGATGAGTAAATATTGGATAAACATATTCATTTATACGCCAGGTTTAATATGTTTTCAATGCTTTCAACCTTGCAATGCGTAAGAATGTGGTGTTATGACTCAGAATATAAATCAATCAATAGCATTACGGTGGGACATTTTTTGTCAGGTGATCGATAATCTTGGTGATATCGGTGTGAGCTGGCGATTGGCACGTCAGCTGCAAAATGATTGCCAGCAAAATGTAAGGCTATGGGTGGACGATTTGAGTAGTTTCATGAAAATTGCTCCACAGCTAAAGCGTGATATGAACAGACAGTATTGTCAAAATGTGGAAATTTGTTTATGGCAATCACCCTTTCCGTTATGTGAACCGGCGGATATTGTTATCGAAATGTTTGCGTGTGAATTGCCGGAAACTTATGTGGCTGGAATGATCCAGCAACTCAGAGCGCCTGTGTGGATAAACCTGGAGTATTTAAGTGCGGAGGGGTGGGTGCGGGAATATCACGGTCTGCATTCGCCACACCCTCGATTGCCGCTAATAAAAACGTTCTTTTTTCCTGGTTTTGTACCAGGGACCGGAGGTTTGTTGCGGGAAAAAGATTTGATCGAATCGAAAGAAGCTTTCGATATGAAAACGGAGCGGCAATTCTGGAATTCAATCGGTGTGCCACCACGAAAAGAGCGGGAGTGTCGCGTGTCTTTGTTTTGTTATGAACATGCTCCTATTGCCGAATTAATAGCCATTTGGTTTAAATCGTCAAGACCGGTTTATTTGATTGTTCCGGAAGGTGTGGTTGCCGATTCTGTAACAGCTTTGTCAGTTGCAAGTTCCGTTCGAAGTAACAGAATTATCCAGTCTGGGCAATTATCGGTTCAGGTTATTCCGTTTTTGGAGCAGAACCGTTACGATCAATTACTCCGGGCATGTGATTTGAATTTTGTGCGTGGTGAGGATTCCTTTGTCAGGGCGCAATGGGCTGGGAAACCATTTGTCTGGAATATTTATCCACAATCCGGTAATGCGCACTGGAAAAAACTTAATGCTTTTTTGGAAATTTATACGGAACATATGCCTGATAAGACTGCTTCGGCTTTGCAGAAATTCTGGCATGGCTGGAATGTAATGGATGAAATTGACGTATCTGCCTGGGAAGCATTTCTTGATTGTTTTGAGCTACTAATCAGGTTGAATAGGACTTGGAGGCAGCAACTTGAATTACAGAATGATCTGACAGCCAATCTGATACAGTTTGTTCGAAATCAGCTATAATCTCGCGATTTTTATTTCGATTGCTTACAGTATATGTAATGTAATTTGTTTGTTGTATATAACTTAATCTAGCAGGAAGAAAGATGAAGACCGCGATGGAACTACGCTCTGGAAATGTAGTAATGATTGGCAACGATCCTATGGTTGTACAGAAGACTGAATTTACAAAATCAGGGCGTAATGCCTCCGTTGTAAAGATGAAGCTGAAAAATCTGTTTTCCAATTCGACTGTAGAATCGGTATATAAAGCGGATGAAAAATTTGATGTCGTTGTGCTGGAGCGACAGGACTGTACCTACAGCTATTATGCTGATCCACTCTATGTGTTTATGGATGCCGAGTATAATCCGATCGAAGTGGAAGCTGATAACATGCAGGATGTTTTGAACTATCTTGTTGATGGTATGGAAGATGTTTGCCAGGTTACTTTTTATAATGGAAAGGCCATATCGGTAGAACTGCCTTCATCAATTGTACGCGAGATCGAATATACAGAACCGGCAGTAAGGGGTGATACCACCGGAAAAGTGATGAAACCCGCCCGTTTGCAAGGAACCGGTTTTGAAATTCAGGTGCCTGCTTTTGTAGAAATTGGGGATCGTATAGAAATTGATCCGCAAACGAATGAATTTAAGAAGCGAATCTGAAGATTTATGGTTGATTTCATTAGTGGAGTATTTCGCAGCTTCAAGTAGTGGCCGTAATTGATTTTATTGCTTCATATCCTTAACGATATGCTTTAAGGTTTGACTCGATAGCCTGGTTTCTTGTAGTGTTGGTGCTCGAATTATTTTTGATTCGCTGCGTACTGCGCTTTGTGACAAAATATCTTGTGAGCGCTGTACTCGCAAATATTACGTTGAAGGAGCACTCGTTGTCTGAAACATAATATGTCTTGAGGTGATGTGATGAATGCGAAGAAATTAAACCGGTTGGCTGTATTATTAATAGTCCTGTTGTTTTGTTTTTTTTCCAGTACTGTATTTTCCAAAGGGCAGGACGGAGAGAAAAAACTAACGATGGAACTGGCATCTAAGGCTGCAATGGCTGCGGTAAAACAATGTGAAAGTGATGGTTTTAGAGTGAGTGTCGCTATTGTGGATAGTGCCGGTTTGATTAAAGCGCAGTTACGAGCCGATGGTGCAGGGCCCCATACACTCGATAGCAGCCGCCGCAAAGCTTATACATCAAACAGTCTGCGTGGACCCACACAAAAATTTGCTGAATTGCTGGTCAAAAGTCCGGATCTGCACAGTTTGGCGCATATGAACGACAGCATTCTTTTATTAGGTGGCGGTTTCCCGATAAAAATGAATGGTGAAATTGTTGGCGGTGTTGGCGTCGGTGGAGCCCCTGGAATAAAATTCGATGAAGTCTGCGCGAGAGAAGCGTTAAAAGTATTGCATGCAGAGGATTTGTTTGAAGAATAGAACATTGTTCTGAGATGACGTTAACATCACCAACCCGGGGTTATTATCCATTCTGGCGTTTTTTCTCAAGGCGTGCTAGCTCGTAGTGAATGAATGCCAGCGCGGTAAGAGACGGCGCAAAAAAATTGATGACCGGTATATATTGCAAAAATCCGGTGAGTAACCCTAAGCTCCATAGTGAAAATCGGCTTGATGCCAGTAATTGTTTTATCTCATCCGGGCTGGCATGTTCGGATAGTGCGTCGTAACGAAAGAGCTGCTGGTTTAAATAGGCTGCTGCAATAAAGGGCACGATGATACCGATACCCAATGCCCAAAGCGGTAAAGTAACGATCCAGATAATGATATAGAAAAAGATCGCATAGAATGTATTAACAATACCACCTAGCACAGTACCGCCGCTTTGATATTTAAGATCAGGGTAGTGCCGTTTCGCGACATGATTGATCAATGCCGGCATTGAGAAAACTGCCGTGATGATCAATGTGGTAACGATGACTAGCGGAATGAAAACAAGCATATTCAGCAGCCACTGGATACTGCTTGTCAGCCATCCTGGGGCCTGATCTTCCATCCACTCTCGAAAGCCAAATTCGGCAAAAACCAGAAACATCATTTCAGAAAGATTATCTGAAAACAACCAGCCGATTGCCAACCACAATAAACTGGCGGTTAGAAGCGGCCAGACTGTGATCCAGACCATTTTAAATTTGAGTAAATCCCGGACAGCAAGCGTTAAGGCATTTAAAATGTGTGACATTGAATTTTTAGTGTTCAGATTTTTTGAAGTACATGATTAGATTAACATGATAATATTTGTTTTCCAGTAATTTTGCTGACATTTTGGCGCTAATAATAATGTTTAATTAATGGGAGAGATTTAGTATGAATATGGAGAGTGAATTTAAAGCAAAGTTTGGCGGGATCTGGAATTCGCTGATCATTTTGCTTGTTATTATTATTTGTCTGCGTTTTTCCAGTATTGAACTGGCTGACGAAGACCTTGGAACTCGATTGAAGTGTTCGTTGCATCTGTTTTTAAGCTGCCTGGGGGCTGGTTTTGTGTTGGGTATTCTGAGGATATTTCTATCTTTTTCTAACGATACTTATACGCGTGCGCCGGCATCGGCTAACTTTACATCCGGTATCCGTTTTGGTCTGGTTGCGGGGGGCATGTTGATTTTATTAGTGGGCATGATGCAATTAGAAAATTTTCTTGGGCCGCTCCAGCCCATTGTTGATTCACTATTTGGCAAGCTTTACGCTATATTCGAGTAGTTGATTTTTGGGGCGAGTCTGTCAGTCTGGTTAGATGCTGACTGACTCGTTTCGGTCTTGAACGGCAGTTTGGCATTGGTTGAGAATTAAACTGATAAACAGCAAGCAGATTTAATTCTCTTTGCTTTTTTCCAGCGTAATAATATATCGGTATAAGTGATCGTATTCTTTTTTGGATGTACTGCCAAAAAGCGGGTCACTTTGCAAGATTACCTCTTTTTCAATCTCACGCCAGTCTTTCTCTGAAAAAGAAGAGCCCATTAATGGATAAACATGTTCATTTTCTTTCTCAAGGTGCTGTATTTGCAGCGTAATGAAATGTCGTGCCGCTGTCAGCAATTCATCGGCTGTAACAATACAATCTTCCGCGACGTTATTAAATAACTCCAGTACTCTATTGGTCTCCTGGATAATTTGCTGATGTTCATTTTGTAATTCTTTAATCAGTTCGCTCTCTTTAACTTTTTTTTGGATAAGTTTTTCAAAAATAACGTCTTCTGCAGGGTGATGCCATTTGTCCGGATAAATACGTACATAATCCAATGCGCTGAGTATAACGTCTAAGTCGGGCGCGCGTTTACTGTCAAAACTATAGCAGTCGATTTCATGGCTGAGGCAATGGAGTAATCGCTGTAAATGGAAATGGTCTTTGTGTAGTTGGCGTTGTATCTTATGCATGGCACCTTCTCCTTCAGGAATACCTCATTGCAATAATAGCATGCCTGCACAGTAATTTTATTGTAATGTATCAAACAAATTACTGTTGTCGGTTGTTGCAAGGATGCTAATATAAGGAGAGGGAGTGTTATTAATTAATAAATTGTTTTTGTTGTCTCTGAAATGGTGTCAGGCAAGGCATAAGAAGCGTGGTTTGGTAATTCCAAATGGGCGACGAATAACGCGGCATGGCACTATTTCAGGAACAGTCCGTATGGCTGAGCATTTTGATCCCCCACAGCGTTATCATTCGCTTATGTTGAGTGACTACACCACGCTCACTCTGCCTTGATGAGTTTCAAAATGGGTTTCTGGTATCTGGTTTCTGAAGCATTAATTCATTCATTGTTAGCATTCCCTAATACTTTATCAAGTTGAAGGAGTACTAACAAAAATCATGTAAAGTCTTATGCCATCAGCTGGCAATGATTACTTGGATCCAAGTGCTATGAAAAAAGTCGAAGTTCAAGAAAAATATCGGATAGATAAATGGCTGTTTGCAGCTCGCTTTTATAAAACACGTTCTCTGGCGGCTGAAGCAGTGGAGCGTGGGCGTGTCTGTTTGAATGGAGTTCGGGTAAAACCGGCAAGAACACTGATGGTCGGCGATACACTCAATTTACATATCGGAAATTTTCATTATGTTGTTACCGTGTTAGGATTGAGCAACAAGAGAGGAAGCGCGAGCATTGCTCAACAACTTTATTGTGAAACTGAAGAAAGCCGTCAGCAACGGGAGTTGGTAGCAGAAAGAATCAGAATGCAACCAAAAATGTTTTATGCTAAGGGGCGTCCAACCAAAAGGGATCGAAGAGAAATAATGAACTTGAAGTATGATGAAGGAAGGTAGCTGTTCAGTTTAGTACTGTTTCAATCAGATTTTGTCGAAATTAGATTAAACCTAAAACCTCAGTTGATTATTACAAAAAAGTACAAACTTGATGAATAAAAATATAAATTTCAGGAAAATACTTTAACCTGAATGGCGATCAACACCATCCAGCTGAGGTTTTTAAGTTTAAAATTCCTGTTGCATTCCTGGGGGGTGTCGTCATGAGCTATGAACAATTCTGTTTGCATTTCGGGCAAAAGGATCAAGTTTTTGTTCCGCAGGACATGCCAAGGCATATTCAAGGAACAAAAACGCCGACAATTTTGTTCGAAAAACAAACCCGAAGGGCGCGACAGATTTTTGCGCCTATTTATTCAAAGT
>JAGRFM010000207.1 GCA_020446045.1 Nitrosomonas sp. | reverse complement strand
GGCAAGGCGCAATGAGACGTAATAACCAGTTATTACAACGAATTGCAACACCGCAAAAATTAAAAAACAATGTGCTATAAATAGCATAGTGTTGCTCACCATTCAGGTTAAGGAATTTTTCTGAAATGTATATTTTTATTCATCAAGTTTGTGCTTTTTTGTAACGGTCAACTGAGGTTTTTAGGTTAAAGGATTCTTCATGCGTAAAAATCAGTGTGGGTTGTTTTTTTCTGTCATTGTGCTGTTACTCTTAGTGTCCGGTTGTAATATGAATCTGAAAGACGACGAGATTCAAATCCCGGAAATTGTCAAATCCGTTGATTTTGATGAGGTCCAATGGTATGCCAGGCGGGCCAGCGCTGCTTATAATACCGAAGACGAAATCAAGGCGGCGTTTCCTGATACCGTTCGGGTGCAGCAGGTCGGTAATACGGAAGTGCAGTATTTTCTTGAATTGGATGAGGCGAATAAGCTTCAGGTCATCAGCGTGCGTGGAACCGCCAATCTGAAAAATGTCCAGGAAGATGTTGAGTATATCAAATCAAAAAATGAGAAACTCGATATCTATGTGCATAGCGGCTTTGATGAAGATGCCTTCAAGATTTACAATGATATTCTGCCGTACCTGAAAAAAGATTATCCCGTGTATTTAACGGGCCACTCACTCGGCGCCGCCATTGCTGCCTTGTTGATGATTTATTTGCATGAGGATGGGTATACAATCAAGAAAATGATTAATTTCGGCCAGCCGAAGTTTACCAATAAATCCGGTGTGCAACGCTATCATACTCTGCCTTTAACCCGTATTGTTAACGAAAACGACCTCGTGCCTTTGTTGCCGCCGGAAACCTTATTAAGTGCATTACATGGCATTTATAAGCATATGGGCGATGAGGTGATTTTATTAAAAGAAGTTGAGTATATTTATCTTGAGCAACATCAGGCGGGCCTACAGAAAGTTGAAGGCTTTTGGGACAACATTGATCATGAAAGCGTTCAGGAGCATTTTATTGCCAATTACCTGACAAATATCGACAGTAAATTAAGTGATGCCATACAAGTGCCGTATGCCGATCGCGAAGATTACCTGGATCAGCACGACGATTGAGTGATTCCTGAATTCACGGAGATTAGAACTAGAAGGATGTTAACACCCTCTAATCAACCAGATTCTTTCTCAACATCATGCAACACGCCGTCAATCAATTGTTTGATACGTTTGGCCCGATGAGCAAGGTGCTGATCGTGCGTGACGATAATCAGGCTGGCATTTACTTTTTCGTTGAGTTCCAGCATTAAATCAAAGACTGCTTCTGCGGTATGACGATCCAGGTTGCCGGTGGGTTCATCGGCCAGGATACAGGCGGGCTCGGTGACCAGTGCGCGCGCAACCGCCGCGCGTTGGCGTTCCCCGCCGGATAATTCGCTGGGTGTATGGATCAGGCGATGTCCCAGACCGACCTGTTTTAAAACCTCCGCTGCGCGTTCAAGTGCTTCCTGTTGAGCCATGCGACGGATCAGCAAGGGCATTGCTACATTTTCCTGTGCGGTGAATTCCGGCAGTAAATGATGGAATTGATAAATGAATCCCAGCGAGTTATTTCGTAATTGGCAGCGTGTTTTTTCTTCCATCGCGGCAATATTTTGCCCGAGGATGTTGATTTCACCGCTACTGGGTTTATCCAACCCGCCCAATAGATGCAATAGTGTGCTTTTGCCCGAACCGGACGCGCCGACGATAGCCAGTAATTCACCTCGCGTTACTTCCAGATTGACGCCTTTTAATACGGACACTTCCAGTTCACCCTGGTCGAACTGTTTGAACAGGTTCTTACATGAAATAACCTTATTACTCATAACGCAATGCCTCTGCCGGGTTGACTTTCGATGCGCGGTAGCTGGGGTAAAGCGTAGCCAGCAGACTCAAGGCAAATGAGACAACGGCAACGGTGATGATGTCCTCGGCTTGCGGGTCGCTCGGAATTCTGCTGATGTAATAGATTTCATTCGACAAAAACTGTACGCTGAAAAGCCATTCGATAAACGCAACCACTTCACCGACGTTATACGCCAGTAGAATACCGCCGGTTACGCCTAATACCGTTCCGGCCACGCCGATGAATGTGCCCTGAACGATAAATATTTTCATAATGCTGCCGGGGCTGGCGCCCAGGGTTCGCAGTATCGCAATATCGGACTGTTTGTCGGTCACGGCCATGACCAGTGTGGAAACAATATTGAAAGCCGCCACGGCAATGATCAGGGCCAGAATCAGCGACAACATGCGTTTTTCGATCTGGATTGCGCGGAAATAGTTGGCATGTTGTTTGGTCCAGTCGGTAATATAAAATGCACCGGGTAAGGATGTTGCCAGCTCGTTGACGACCTTCGGAGCCTGAAACATGTCATCCAGTTTCAAACGAACACCGGATACGGTATCGTCTGTCATACGGTACAATTTTTGTGCATCGTTTATATGGATCAAAACCAGACCTGAGTCGTATTCAAAATGTCCGGCTTCAAAAATGCCGACGACAGTAAACTGTTTCAGCCGGGGTAGAATGCCAGCCGGGGTAACCTGGCCCTGTGGAGAGATCAATACAATTTTGTCGCCACGAAACGAACCCAGGCTGCGCGCAAGCTCCATGCCGATAACAATGCCGAATTCGCCGGGACGCAAATCATTCAGCGCTCCGCTAACCATCATTTCGGCAAAGTCGG
>JAGRFM010000206.1 GCA_020446045.1 Nitrosomonas sp. | reverse complement strand
TTAGCTTTTCAGTGCCACTGACTGTGTTAGGTCTTTTGACAAGGGAATAACCATTGCCTGCAAGCCCTGCCTTGCCAGTACCACTGAAAAGCTAACTGTATCAGGCAATATCAAATTGAAATAGCACTAGTGCTGAATTCAAGCAATTCCCATATTCTATATTCTAAGTCTAAGATTCATTCTCATGAATCAATCTGATCCAACTTAGAAAATTCTACAAAAACATTTAAACACATCATGCCAGTGTTGTATTAAACAGACAATATTTCGTACCTGAAACATCATACTGTATAAAAAAACAAACAGATGCTGCGAAAAAAAACCGTATATATTAAAATATGAAATTAAGCAATTCAAAAAAAGAACGCTCCCCAAAGAACAACATGAAAAAAATTGTCCTTCTCCGGCATGGAGAAAGTATCTGGAATAAAGAAAACCGATTTACTGGATGGACAGATGTTGACCTTACTCCAAAAGGTATTGAAGAAGCCCGCAATGCCGGGAAATTATTACGCGAAAATGGCTTTACCTTTGATATCGCATACACATCTGTATTAAAACGTGCCATAAGAACCTTATGGATAGCACTCGACGAGATGAATCTCATGTGGCTTCCTATCCACAACACCTGGCGCCTGAACGAAAGGCACTATGGCGCATTACAAGGCTTGAACAAAGCTGAAACCGCCGCTGAATATGGTGATGAACAGGTACTTATTTGGCGGCGAAGCTACGATACCAGACCTCCCGCATTAACCGTTGATGATGAACGCTATCCGGGTGCCGATATACGTTACAAAAATCTTAGCAAATCAGAGTTGCCGCTTACGGAATGTCTCAAAGACACAGTGGATCGTTTCATTCCGTATTGGAAAGAAGTGATAGCACCTCAGGTACTCGACGGCAAAAATGTCATTATAGCGGCACATGGCAATTCGCTGCGCGCACTAGTCAAATATCTCGACAACATCTCAGATGAAGAGATCCTGAATTGCAACATACCGACAGGTATTCCGCTGATTTATGAACTGGATGATCAGTTAAAACCTTTGAACAGTTACTACCTTGGCGACCAGACCCAAATTCAGGAGGCAATGAAAAAAGTAGCCAATCAGGGAAAATCTGCCGGCTAAACCATAACGATCAAAATTTCCATTTTTAACGATTCTGTACGAGTAAATTTCGTTTATACTCGCTGGTTCATGTCGCAAAATCTAGTTAAGTCCTGATTGAAATCGATACAAAACTTCCCCTATCTTTATTATCACTATTGTTTGCTGATTTGCTTGACACTGATGCTTTGTGCTCCGGCCATTGCATCTGAGACCCAGGAAAAACTGGAAACATTGCAGCAACGCATTAAATCCATACGTATCGAACTGGCTGCACAAGAAGAAACCAAGCAAGCTGCTGCCGATGCTTTGCAGGAGACCGAACAGTCGATCAGCACTATCGGCCGAAAACTAGCCGAATTGAAATCGAAACAGCGAAAGCTCGATCAAGAATCACAACAACTGACAACCGAATATCACCAAGCAAAAAACGATCTCACAGTACAACAAAACCAGTTAAATGCTTTGTTTTATCAGCAATACATCCGCAACGAACGCAATAACTTGATGGCTTTGTTCAATCTGCAGAACCCCAGCCAGGCTATGCGTGATATGTATTATCTTCGGCAATTAGCGCAGGCGCGCTCCGATCGTATGAGCACCATACAACACAGCCTGAACAGACTGCGCATGCTGGCTGAAGCCATACACAAGCAAAAAACAGCTATCAACAGGACTCAAGAAGAATATGCAGCCCAAAACAAAAAACTGACCCAGGCAAAACTACAACATAAAACCATTCTTGATCAGGTATCTCATAAAATCCAGCAACAACACAATCAAATCAGCCTGATGATGCAAGATGAAAAACGAATTATCCGGCTTTTATCAAAGCTAAATGAGGCACTTAAACAGGAAAAAAATAATGAGATCGTTTACAATAGCCAGCTTCCAATACCCGTCGACAAAAATACAGACTTTATATCCCTTAAAGGCCAGCTCAACCTTCCGGTTCGAGGACAGTTAACCAACCGGTTTGGCCATCCACGAACCGGGAAATTAACTTGGAAAGGACTGTTTATCAGTGCTTCCAGCGGCAGTGATGTAAAAGCCATCGCCAATGGGCGAGTCGTCTTCTCTGACTGGTTGCGCGGATTCGGTAACTTGATGATTATCGAACACAATCAGGAGTACATGAGTCTATATGGCAACAATGAAGCATTATTAAAACAGGCTGGCGATAGCGTAAACAGTGGTGACACCATTGCGACAGTTGGGAACAGTGGAGGCAACCCAGACTCAGGATTGTACTTTGAATTGCGTCACAACGGGAAAGCATTTGACCCATTGTCCTGGATAAAAATAGAATAAAAAAACTTAAATGGATCTCAACTGTCTTATGCACTACTCAATCCACAATTATGGTTGAAAATTGGGACTTCCATTATATTTTTAGGTATGATCAGTAACTTCATGTTATAAGCAAGTGATTTGATTGTTTTGAAAATTTATAAATTACTCAAGATTAGAAAGTTAGTGAGTGCGGAGAAAGCATTATGAGCAACATTATCAAAAAAACAGGTTTAATTTTAGTTGGCGCAGTCGCAGGCGTAATGCTCAGCCTGAATTTTTCTGCAATCGCCAAAAGAGATTCGATTGAAGCCGTTCACCCATTGCCTGTTGAAGAACTCCGCACGTTTGCCCAGGTTTTCGGGCGAATCAAAAGCGATTACGTTGAGTCGGTAGAAGACAAAAAACTGATCACCGAAGCCATCAACGGCATGCTGGTTGGTCTGGACCCGCATTCCTCCTATCTCGATAAAGACGAATACAAAGAACTGCAAATTGGCACACATGGTGAATTCGGCGGTTTGGGAATTCAAGTCACCATGGAGGATGGTTTAGTCAAAGTTATTTCGCCCATTGAGGATACACCCGCATTCCGCGCCGGTATTCAGACAGGCGATCTCATTGTCAAACTGGATGATACAGCCGTTAAAGGCATGTCATTGAGCGAAGCGATCAAACTCATGCGCGGCAAGCCAAAGACCTCGATCAATATTACCATTATCCGGGAAGGAGAAAGCGAGCCACTGGTATTCACAATAGTACGTGATATCATCAAAATCCAGAGTGTAAAATCCAAACTGATAGAACCCGGATATGCGTACATTCGCATTACACAGTTCCAGGAACATACCGGTGAAAATCTGGCAAAAGCCATTAAAACGCTCTTTTCTGAAAATACCGAACCGATGAAAGGACTGATTCTGGATTTACGCAATGATCCGGGAGGACTATTAAACGGTGCTGTAGCCGTTTCATCGGCCTTTTTGCCTGAAAACGCACTCGTCGTGTACACCGAAGGACGCGCTCCGGATGCCAAAATGAGACTGCATGCCAATCCTGAATATTATCTGCGCGGCCATGGTAGAGATTATCTACACGATTTACCGCCGGAAATCAAAACCGTACCGATGATAACACTCGTCAATGGCGGTTCTGCATCGGCTTCTGAAATTGTCGCCGGTGCGTTACAGGACCATAAGCGGTCTATCGTCATGGGCACTCAAACCTTTGGCAAAGGCTCCGTACAAACGGTTCTGCCACTGGGCAACGAGACGGCCATCAAGTTGACCACGGCCTTGTACTATACCCCCAATGGTCACTCCATTCAGGCAACCGGTATCACACCGGACATACTGGATGAATCAGCAGATGATGATCAACGTTTACGCGAATCCGATCTGAACAGGCATATTTCGAACGGTCAAAAAGACAAGAAAAAAACGATAACCGAAAAAACAGATTCGCAAGCCAAAGTCAGTAAAGAAGACAAAAAAGATGACAACAAACAGAATACCGGCCCGATTGAATTTGGATCGGAAGACGATCTTTTACTGACTCAAGCCATGAATTACTTTAAAGGCGTGACAACTCCGCCCGAAAAGAAAGACGAAAAAACAGACAGTTAAACACTCTGTTAATTTATAAAACACAAAACTGCAGGAGCGGTTGCATTTGAACGACCAGCAGCTGCTCCGCTACAGTCGACATATTCTCCTGCCAGAAATTGACATCAAAGGCCAGGAGACGTTACTCAAGTCGCATGTACTTGTCGTAGGTGCCGGCGGTTTGGGTTCTCCCGCCGCACTTTATCTGGCTGCAAGTGGCATCGGGAAACTTACTATCTGCGACGGTGACAAAGTCGAACTCGCCAATCTTCAACGACAAATCCTGCATTCCACGACGTCCATTGGTTTGCCCAAGGTGGATTCTGCCCGGCAGACATTGGCGGCGATTAACCCGGATGTGGAAATTGTCACCTGTCCAGAATTTGTCCAGAGAAATAGGTTATTTGAATTGATTCAAACAGCTGACGCGGTGATTGACGGCAGCGATAATTTCATGACGCGGCACAACGTTAACGAGGCTTGCGTTATGCACCGTAAACCTTTGATATCGGGTGCCGCGATCCGCTTTGAAGGACAAGTCGCAGTATTCGACCTGCGGTATCCTGAAAGCCCCTGTTATCGCTGTCTATACCCAGAGAACGGAGAAAATGACGATATGCCCTGTGCTGTCATGGGTGTTTTCGCACCACTGGTGGGGATCATCGGCAGCATACAGGCTGCCGAAAGCATCAAAATATTGCTCAACACCGGCGAATCATTAAACGGCCGTTTGCAGATACTGAATGCACTTACGATGAATTGGCGCACAATCCGTTTTCATCAGGATCCGGCCTGCACATTATGCCAGCAAACGTTGTAAAATTTAAAGCCTGAGCAACGAAAATCAGGAGTATTTTCAATGACCGGACTCCGGTTTCTGGAACAGAAAAATACCCCATGCCAGATAACCTTTTTTCCCGCCATCAACCCAATAACCCAGCCCTGTTTTCATTCGTTCGATATATGCCGGATCGATCTCTCCGGTGAGTTCACCAGTCTTTTTATTGGTTTCGTCGAGCACACGCTGATAGTGGTTTATCAATTGATGCGTCAAATCATCAAACTGGACAACATTAAATCCTGCTTTCACCGCAGCTTGTTTATAAAATGCCGGCGATCCCAATGAACTCAAATGAATACGATCATAAATCGGCTGCAAGACACCTTCCGGGCAATTGTCTGCCTGCATTGGATCGGTAAATATAAAATGCCCACCTGGTTTCAAAACACGAAAAGCTTCAGCCATCACCTGTTCGCGTTTTTCACTGTGTAAAATGGCATCCTGAGACCAGACGACATCAAAACCGGTATCGTTCCCTGATGTGTCAAACGGCAAACGTTCAAAGCTGCCATCGATCACTTCGATTTTTTCCGACAATCCTGCTGCTGCATTCAATGTTCTGGCACGCTGATTTTCAACGTCACTCAGATTAATTGCTTTGACATGTGCACCATAATTTTTGGCCAGATAGCGGGCCGATCCACAATACCCGGAACCCAAATCCAACAGTACGGTTGTCGCATCCAATTTAGGCAGATGTCCCGCCATAACCTGAACGGTTCTCTGACTCGCCTGTGCAATTGATTCACTACTGTTCTGATACAGGCCGATGTGTATATCCTCACCACCCCAGACCTGACTGTAAAAGTTATCAGCATCCTCGCTATTATAATAATCGCGCGCTTTATCGACAGCGGCCGATTCTATCGTTTTTTTGCGTGAAACTTTTTTCGGTAACTGATACGCTTTTTCAGCAATATGAATAAAGAAATCAGGTTCACTGTCACGATAGGTTTGCTGAAAATCACCGAATGTTTCAATATGCTGAAAACCAACCTCACGCATCAGGCGTTTTGTGTAGTCTTTTCTCAGCGGATACATATTCAGGAAAAACGATTCTCCATCCGAAAAACCGTACTTAAATCGCGCCAGTCCATCATCAACATGTACCGGCTTGACAGAAACATCCGTACCGCAATAATAATAAGCATGGGTACTGGAAAAACCGTCATCCAGCAACGCATCATAATTACGCTGATCCAATATCAAGATGCCATTATGCCGTAGTGCCGCATAAAATTCGGCCAACGCTTTACGGCGGTCATTCTCATCGAATAAGTGGGTAAATGAATTACCGAGACAAATGATGGCATCAAATTTCTGGTGCACATCGCGGTTCAACCAGCGCCAGTCTGCCTGAACGGTACGTAAGATATGCCCTCGATTACGCGCATTGGCAAATGCTTTAGACAACATCTCAGCACTGCCGTCTGCACTAACTACTTCAAAACCGGCCTCGAGTAGACGGACAGAATGGAAACCCGTACCTGTTGCAACATCAAGAACTTGCCGGCACCCGCGTTCTTTCAGTTTATCAATAAAAAAAGAGCCTTCTGATTGAATGCGCGCATCCCAGTCGATCAATGAGTCCCATTTTTGTACAAACGCATGTACATATTCTGCGCGATATTGATCGGTCTCGCGCACCGAGACAGGGTCACTACCATAGTCTTGTTTTACTTTTCTAGACGTATGAGCCATATGATTCTCCGTGAGTATTCGTGTGGTTTAAAAAATTGCTGCAATGACCTCGATCAAAACAACACACTAGACACCGGAAAAAATCCAGAATCAAAAACGTATTAGCGCATGGTCTGAAATGAATAGACCAGCTCAGCCAAAACAAGCTAAAATCAGCATTTTCAGGTAACTTTACATGCAAATCTGGCGAAGCAAGACTTCACCAAATCAAAAGACACCAATTGCACTAACTATAGGCAATTTCGATGGCGTACATTTAGGCCACCAAGCCATGCTTTCACGTTTGAGGTCTGCTGCAGACCGTCTCGGTTTAGCCGCTTGCGTGATGACTTTCGAACCGCATCCGCGCGAATTCTTCGCGCCAGACCAGGCACCTACCCGATTAACCAGCTTGCGTGAAAAACTCGAACAACTGGCCGTATCAGGCATCGATTTCACTAGAGTATACCGCTTCAACTATGATTTCGCAAAAATTAGCCCCGAAGACTTTATTACGCGGATACTGGAAAAGGAACATTCAGTACGATGGTTATTGGTTGGCGACGACTTTCGATTTGGCTCAAGACGGGCTGGAGATTTTGACTTGTTAATGCGATTTTCCAAGACAAAACACTTCGAAGTTGAGAAAATGACGAGTGTCTTAATCGATAATGAACGCGTATCGAGTACGCGCATACGCGACGCTTTGGAAATCGGCGATTTACAAACTGCCCAACGATTTCTCGGCAGACCTTACAGTATTAGCGGGCGCGTCACACACGGTGACAAACTCGGTCAAAAACTAGGTATTCCAACAGCTAATATCCAAATTCGTCATAACCGTCCACCACTATCGGGAATTTTTGTCGTCAAAGTACGCGGCGCTATAAAATCATCACCCATGCAAGGACTCAAAGGAGTTGCCAGTCTGGGTACACGACCGACAATTCATGAGAACGGTTTGCCTGTATTAGAAGTTCATTTGTTTGATTTTAACCAAACCATTTACGGCTATCACCTGCAGGTCGATTTTATCCATAAACTGCGCAATGAGGAAAAATACCCCGACATGAAGTCACTCGTCCGACAGATAAACCAGGACATTATTGATGCAAAAGCATACCTGCAAAATCACGGATAATTAGCAACCGAATTAACATTAAACGGCCTAATGCTATTTAGCACCCGGTACAAATTCGTATATCATTGCAAATCTGATAAACAATCGATCACAAACCGAATAGATACCGGCTCAACCGTTTTTAGAAAATTTTCATGACAGATTACAAAAAAACTCTCAATTTGCTCGATACGCCATTTCCCATGCGTGGCAACCTGGCTAAACGCGAACCCACCATGCTGGAATCCTGGCAACAAAAACAGTTATATCAAAAAATCCGCGCAGTCAGCAATGGTCGACCACGATTTACACTGCATGACGGCCCACCCTATGCCAACGGCGACATTCATATCGGCCATGCCGTCAACAAAATTCTCAAAGACATTATTATCAAAAGCAAAACACTGGCCGGATTTGATGCACCTTATATCCCCGGCTGGGATTGTCATGGCCTGCCTATTGAGCATCAGATTGAGAAAAAACACGGCAAACAATTACCGGCTGACAAAGTACGAGAATTGTGCCGTAATTTTGCCAGCGAGCAAGTCGCACGACAAAAAGCCGACTTTATTCGTCTTGGCGTACTCGGCGATTGGGATCAATCGTATCTCACCATGAATTTCAAAACCGAAGCGGGTATTATTCGCGCGCTGGGTAAAATTTATCAGAATGGTTATCTTTACCAGGGACAAAAACCGGTCAACTGGTGTATTGACTGCGGTTCGGCACTTGCCGAAGCCGAAGTCGAATACGAAGATAAAATGTCTCCGGCAATCGACGTCGGTTTTGAAGTCAGCGAAACCAATCAGCTGACAATGTTTGGTGTTGATCAACATGCAATCCCGGCTAATGCTCGCGCCATGGCCGTTATCTGGACCACAACCCCATGGACATTACCCGCCAACCAGGCTGTTTGCGTCCATCCCGATTTTGATTATGAACTCATTCAAACCGAACAAGGCTTGCTCATCCTGGCCACCGAGCTCAAACAAGCCTGTCTTGAACGCTATACGTTAAGCGGCAAAGTACTCGGACAATGCAAAGGTGCGGTGCTGGAACATTTATCTTTAAAGCACCCTTTCGAGAATCGCGCCGTTAAAATCATTTGCGGCAAACATGTCACGCTCGAAGCCGGGACGGGATTGGTGCACACAGCACCCGCGCACGGTCTGGACGATTATTTTGTCGGCCAGCAATATCATTTACCCAGCGACAGCCCTGTTGACGGCAACGGTAATTTCATCGCCGACAAACCCCTGGTCGGCAAATTATCCGTCTGGAAAGCCAATGATGTTGTCATTGACGCATTGAAAAACAGCAACCACCTGCTCTGTTTAAAAAAAATCGAGCATAGTTATCCGCACTGCTGGCGGCATAAAACACCGATTATTTTTCGTTCAACGCCGCAATGGTTTATCGGCATGAACCTGCAACAAAAAACCAGCTCGAAAGGAACTTTGCGCGAATTAGCCATGCAGGCCGTCGACACCACGCGCTTTTACCCGACATGGGGACGGGCGCGCCTGGAATCCATGATTAAAAACCGCCCCGACTGGTGCGTATCCCGTCAACGAAACTGGGGCGTTCCTATGGCAATGTTCGTGCACAAAGAAACCCAGAAACCACACCCCAGAACATTGGAACTCTTTGAACAAGTTGCTCAACGCGTTGAACAACAAGGCATTGAAGCATGGTTTTCACTGGATGAAAAGGAATTACTCGGCGACGACGCCCAGACCTATCAAAAACTTACTGATACCCTGGATGTCTGGTTTGATTCAGGCACAACCCATGATACGGTGATCAAACCCAATCCAGCACTGGATCACCCGGCCGACCTTTATCTGGAAGGCTCGGATCAACATCGCGGATGGTTTCAGTCTTCACTGTTGACCGGCTGCGCCATCGATGGATACGCACCCTATCAGGCACTGTTGACACATGGTTTTGTTGTCGACGGAAACGGCCATAAAATGAGCAAATCGAAAGGCAATGTTATTGCACCACAAAAAGTGATGGATACTTACGGTGCTGACATTCTGCGTTTATGGGTCGCATCAACCGATTACTCGGCCGAGCTTTCCATCTCTGAAGAAATACTTAAACGCGTTGTCGAGAGTTATCGCCGTATTCGAAATACTTTGCGTTTTCTACTAGCCAATCTGGCCGATTTTGATGCGCAAAAAGACATGTTGCCGGTTGAAAACTGGCTGGAGATTGATCGTTATATGCTTGCTTATGCTGAAACTTTTCAGCAGGATCTCACAAGCATCTACGATCAATACGAATTTCATCAGGTTGTGCACAAACTGCATAATTTCTGCTCGGAAGATCTGGGTGGTTTTTATCTGGACATACTCAAAGACCGTCTTTATACAGCCGCTGCCACAGGACAGCCGCGCCGCGCCGCACAAAGCACGCTTTACCACATCACCCATAGTCTGGTGCGTTTATTTGCACCGATACTCAGTTTTACTTCAGATGAAGCCTGGGAACATCTGACCCTGCAACCGGAAGACAGCGTATTACTGCATACCTGGCATCGTTTCCCGGAACAATCTGATTCACAGCAGCTACGAGAGCGCTGGACCAAAATCCGTACATTACGCTCGGCGGTACTCAAGCAACTGGAAGAATCCCGTATCAAAGGCGAAATCGGTTCGTCCCTGGCTGCAGCCGTAGAAATCCGTGCAAGCGGTGATAATTTAGCGTTGCTTGATTCACTGGATGACGACTTGCGATTTGTTTTGATCACGTCCGAGGCCAAACTGGTTCACGACGAAAACCTAAAAACCATTGAAGTCTCCGTCACACCCAGCACCCATCAAAAATGTGAACGCTGCTGGCATTATCGTGCTGATGTCGGTCAACAGTCAGAACACCCGACACTATGCGGGCGTTGTGTTTTAAATCTCTATGGCGATGGGGAAATAAGGAAATACGCCTGATTTAATCAAAAATAATCGAATCATTACAAAACACAGGTATCACGAAAAACTCAACGTATTACACTGGAATAACACTTTATGAAATTGTATTATTCGCTGCTTATTGCCTTAGTTGTACTCATATTGGATTTGGCAACAAAATTCTGGGTTGAGTCCATATTATCCTATGGACAGCATATCGCGGTAACATCCTTTTTCAATCTGGTGTTAACCTATAATGCCGGCATGGCATTCAGTTTTTTAAGTGAAGCATCAGGCTGGCAGCGCTGGTTTTTAAGCAGCATAGCGGCCATTGCTTCAATTGTTATCATTTACCTGTTACACAAATACAAAACTGAAAAAATATTCTGCCTATCTCTCAGCCTCATACTGGGGGGCGCATTGGGTAATCTTTGGGATCGAATTACACTAGGCCATGTGGTGGATTTCCTGGATTTTTATATTGGCGATTACCATTGGCCGGCCTTTAATGTAGCAGATACTGCAATTTTCATTGGTGCTGCATTGCTTATTATCGACAGTTTCAGCAGCAAACAACCGAAAGATACTGAATGCACCGTTACACAAAACTGTAAAACCAAATAAGCCCATTAAAATTCAAACCGAATTAACCGGGCAAATTTATTAATTACAAATCGTCGTGGAAATCTGTTTAAAAAAGGAAGTTTCCGGATACTGAAACCACTCTTTTAATTCATCATGATGCGCGCCAATGGTATTTCCCTTGGCCATAACACCGGAATAAAGCAACATGGTATAAGAACGTGCGCGGTCTGCGTTGCAGTCAAATTCATAAAGCGTTTTTAATGACTGATATCCCCCCCGCTGCTTTTCCCCATAACTCGACAGCAGCCAAACTTTCTTCAAATACTCACCACTTTGACGCACTGTATCCGGATCAAAATAGTGTTCCGCTTTGTTGTCAGTATCTGAATTGACTAAAACCCACTCCGCAGATGCCGCGTTATAAAAACCTAATAGAAGGATTACGAGTACTATTCTTTTCATTTTGTCCTATATCATATTTCAATAAAAACGTGCCATATTAGAAATCATCCCAACTCAAAACAAACATCTACACTCGATATGAAGTAAGCTTACCGTATATGAACCAAGTTTAGCATTGCCATATGAAAAAATTCATGCACTTTTTTCATCCAATGTAAATTATTAGAATTCTTCTTACATTGACAAAAGCTGAATTTCTTTTTGATCTAATTATTCTGGCATACTACAAAATAGGGTTAAATAATCGAGGAGGTATTAGGGGGTGTCGTCATGTGTTATGTACAGTTCTGTTTGTTTTTCGGGCAAAAGAATCAAGCTTTTGGGCCGCAGGACATGCTAAAGCATATTCAAGGTGCAAAAACGACGATAATTTTGTTTGAAAAGCAAACCCGAAGGGCGTGGCATATTTTTGTGCCTGCTTGTTCAAAGCACTTGGACATGGCTACGGCTATGCCCTGCGCACTTTTTACAAACATTCATCAAAAATCTGCACACGCATAAATGCACATAACACATGACGACACCCCCTAACCCCCCTAGTCTGATATTGCCAAGCACAAACACAAGATGAATATTAAAAGCTTTTCCATACTGTGGAACTTCTTGATGATCATACTGATGATCCTTCTGATCCGATCAATATATCAGGCACATGAAATACGTGAAGAAATAGCCGTCAAGGAACGCCATCGGTTTAATTCTTCACTGCTTGCCAAAGAGTTGTTCCAAAGCTCGGAAGACCTCACACGTATGGCCAGAAGCTATGTTGTTACCGGAAATCCGGAGTATAAAGATTATTTTTTAACAATTCTGGCCATCCGCAATGGCCAGATTCCCCGCCCTTACGATAACCCGTCAACCTACTGGTACCTGGAGGGCATTAATAAACAGCCTGATTCAAAACAAGGCCAAGCCATCGCGTTACTTAAACTCCTGAAAAATGAAGGTATAACGCACGATGAATTACACTTGTTGCAACAATCCTTACAACATTCGGATCAACTGGTTCAAATTGAACAACGCGCTTTTGCTGCGGTTGAAGGCAGACATGACAACGGACAGGGAGAATATATCTTACACGGGGAGCCGGATTTCGAACTGGCCATAAAATTGCTGTGGGGCGATGAATATAACAATAAAAAAACCAAAATCATGCTGCCGCTCAAGCAATTCATGACGTCGATTAACGATCGCACAATACATGATATTGAATTGGCTTATCAACAACTGAATGAAAAAACGCGGCTGGAATATTTTTTGCTGACGGCATTCCTGCTAAGTATTATCGGTTCTGCAGCCTTTATCAGACGCAGAATTTTACGCCCTATCAGAGAATTGACCATAGAAACAGAACGATTTACCAATGGCGACTATTCCTCACGCTGCACATTTACCGGCGCCAACGAAGTAGATGCACTTGGATCCACATTGAATCTCATGGCTGAAACCATAGAACGCATCATCAAAGATCATCAGACAGCATTACAACTACTACGTGAAAGTGAATTAAACCTGATAGGTTCCCAACATATGGCGCATATCGGCAACTGGGAACATGATTTAAAAACCGGCGAGATGCGCGGCTCAGATGAACTCTTTCGGCTTTTAGAAATCGCTCCAACAGAACACAGTATTCCTTATGATGCATTTTTACTGTAATACACCCCGAAGACCGAAACAAGGTCAAGAAAGCACATGGTATTTCTACCGGCTCGAGCGACAATCCCAATAACATCAGCTATCGCCTACAAATGCCGGATGGCCAAATCAAATGGGTCAATGAATTTCATCAAACCATTTACGATGCGACCGGAGAACCTGTATTTTCCCAGGGCACCGTTCAGGATATCAGCACTCAAAAGCAAATGGAGCTTACCCTTGACCAGCGCATTTTTGAATTAAATGAAAGAGTTAAAGAACTCAACTGTCTCAACCAGTTAGCCGACCTGCAACAGGATAGTTCACGCTCACTAGAAAACTTTTTTGACCAGGCAGTGCATTATCTGCCACCAGCCTGGAATCATCCCGAGCTTGTCAGCGCACGTATCGTTTTCAATGGAAAAAAATACCAATCCGGAGAATGTCCTAACCATGCACACAAAATGTGTGCGCCGATTATTCTGGACGACAAACAATGCGGTGAGATTGAAATTTTTCATCAACAGACGATTCCTGAACACCATGAAGCAGCAGGTAATCCATTTCTCGCTGAAGAATACCGGTTGTTAGATACGGTTGCACACCAAATTTCCCAGCATGCCGCGCATAAAAAAGCGCAGGACACCGTCCACCTCTATGCTTCTGTATTTGAGCACAGTGGAGAATCCATTCTGATTATTGATCCCCAAAGCAGAATTATTGCTGCAAATGCTGCTTTCTATAAACTGACCGGTTATACTCAAAAAGATGTTTTATTCCAGGATGCCAAATCGCTATTGTTTGAAGAGAGCACATCAAAACAATATCAGGAGCTTCTAAAGGCCTTATATACTGAAAATTTCTGGCAAGGAGAAATATCGACACGTCATCAAAACGGCCTCTTGCATGTCGTTTGGCTGTCGGTTTCCGGGATTCGGGATCAACACAATAAAATAGAATATTATATCGCCAGCTTCACCGACATCACTGAATACCGGGCGGCAATCGATAAAATAAACTATCTGGCACATCATGACACGCTGACTGACCTTCCAAACCGCTTCGCGTTAATAGAACGTCTGGATCAGGCTATGAGCATCGCAAAACGTAATCAAGAAAAAATAGCCGTAATGTTCATCGATCTCGATCGCTTTAAACCGATTAATGACACGCTGGGCCACCATATCGGCGATCAATTACTAATCCAGGTTGCCAAACGGCTTAAATTTTCCGTGCGCAATAGTGATATCGTAGCGCGGCTTGGAGGAGACGAATTTGTTGTTGCTCTGCTCGAACTGGAAAATAGCAATAGAGTTTTTAACGTCGCAGATAAAATTCTGCGCAACCTTGGCCAGCCCTATAACCTTGAGGAGCACACGGTTCATTCTAGCCCCAGCATTGGTATCGCACTCTTTCCTGACGATGGAGATCATGTAGAGATATTGATGAAAAATGCGGATACGGCCATGTACCATGCCAAATCACAAGACCGTAACAATTATAAGTTCTTTGAAACGGCCATGAACGATGAAAGTCAAGAACGGCAGGTTCTCGAACAAGAAATGCATTCTGCACTCGCTCGAAACGAATTTATACTATTTTATCAACCGAAAATTGACATTGAAACTTCTCGTGTTTACGGCGTTGAAGCACTGCTTCGATGGCAGCATCCGGTTAAGGATTTGATTCCGCCGTCATTATTTGTTCCACTGGCTGAAGAATCGGGACTCATACTGCCTTTAGGTGAATGGGTATTGCGCAATGCCTGTCGGCAACTCGTTGAATGGCGTTCACAAGGTATCAAGAATATCCAGTTTTCTATTAACTTGTCACAGCGCCAATTGCGTCAACCCAATTTCTCCAAGCTGATTGCATCCATCATTGACGCAGAAAAAATTGATCCGGCTTTTCTCGAATTTGAAATTACAGAGAGTATGGTCATGAGCGATCCGCAGAGCACGCTCCAGAGTCTAAAATTGTTACATGACATCGGTGTCAAAATATCGCTCGACGATTTCGGCACCGGTTATTCATCGATCAGTTATCTGAAACAGTTTCCAATTGACTGCATAAAGCTCGACCGGTCCTACGTCAAAGATATTGGAACCGATCCTAACGATGCCACGATCTGTGCGGGAACGATAACATTGGCATCGAATCTGGGATTGGATGTCGTTGCAGAAGGCGTAGAAACCGAAACACAATACAATTATCTCAAACGCCTGAACTGCAGCAAAATTCAAGGATACCACTTCTGTAAGCCTTTACCGGCCGAAGAAACTAAAACCTATATTAAAAACTTTAATTTGGCCTACCTGCCAAGTGTCAAACCCAAACATCAAGCCAATATTCTAATTATTGACGATGATAAGTTTACTTGTCATTTCCATGCCGATATTCTGGAAAATCTGGGCTATATACCTAAAACTGCAATGGACCCGATCGAAGGGCTTGAACTGCTGCGTCAAAACCCGGGGTTGTATGAATTCGTCATGCTGGATATGCTAATGCCCAAAATGTCCGGTGTTGACATGATCAATGAAATTCGCACGATTAATCCGTTGATACCCATTGCGATAATTTCAGGGCATAAAGCAGATGCAATACGTAAAACATTGAAACCAAAGGAAAAGGAATATAACCTGCTGTATGGCATCAATTATTTCATCATCGAGAAACCCATTAAAATAGAGTCGCTTAAAATACTTTTAAGCAAGATTTTCCCTTAAAATCTATATAAGGGCGTGAAAACCAAATTAACATCATGGTTTTTTCCCGAAGCTTCTGGAATCAGAAGTTTTGCAAAACCGGAACAAAAAACTCAAGACGTCTACCACACATCTTGAGTTTTTAATGGAATAGCTTATCCAATGACAGGCTAAATGGCGTCAAAAGCCTGATCAATCACGATTGAGCAACGCTCTGAGCACATACGGCAAAATCCCACCATGGTGGTAATAATCAATTTCGATGGCCGTATCGATACGGCACAACAGTTGAACTGTTTTCTGCGCACCGTCTTTTCGGTGTATGACCAGCGTAACATCCTGCTGCGGCTGCAAATTATCCAGGCTCAGAATATCAAATGTTTCATCACCTTGTATGCCCAGTGATTGCACCGTGTCACTATTCTTGAATTGCAACGGCAGCACCCCCATGCCAATCAGATTACTGCGATGGATGCGCTCGTAACTCGCTGCAATGACCGCCTTGACACCCAGTAACTGCGTCCCCTTGGCCGCCCAGTCACGACTGGATCCGGTACCGTATTCCTTGCCGCCGAAGACCACTGTCGGAATACCCTGCGATTGGTATCGCATCGCCGCATCATAAATACTCATCTGCTCTGCCGGCTGATTGCCGGCCTGATAAAGCGTAACCCCGCCTTCACTGCCCGGCACCATAAGGTTTTTGATCCGCACATTGGCAAATGTACCGCGCATCATGACTTCATGGTTGCCCCGGCGCGCGCCGTAACTGTTGAATTCGGCCTGTTGCACGTGATTGGATAACAAATATTGCCCCGCCGGGGAATCCGGTTTGATCGCTCCTGCCGGACTGATATGATCGGTCGTCACCGAATCGCCAAAGATACCCAATGCATAGGCATTTTTAATATCATCCGTTTCTCCCGCCTGTTCATCCTGCAGGGAGAAATGCTTGAAAAACGGAGGTTCTGCAATATACGTTGAAACAGGCCAGTCATAGGTTTGCCCGGTGGCAGATGCAATATTGTTCCATAGCGGGTGATCCTTGGTGAGATTACTGTAGCGGTTACGGAAAGTTTCCGCATTCGTTGCAAACTGCAACAATGACTGAATTTCTGCGCTGCTTGGCCAGATATCTTTCAACAAAACGGGGTTACCATCCGCACCGGTCCCCAATGGTTCACTGGTCAAATCTTTCAAAACAGTACCGGCAATCGCATAAGCCACAACCAGCGGTGGCGAAGCAAGAAAATTGGCGCGGATATTGGTATGAATGCGCGCTTCAAAATTGCGATTTCCGGAAAGCACCGCAGCGCAGACCAGATCGTTCTTGACGACAGCTTCTTCAATGGATTCGGCCAATGGCCCGGCATTGCCAATACAAGTCGTACAACCATAACCCGCGATGCTAAAACCGAGTTTTTCCAGATAAGGCAACAGTCCGGTGGCTGTTAAATAGTCTAAAACCACCCGCGAACCCGGCGCGAGTGATGTTTTAATATGCCGTTTGACGGAAAGTCCCTTCTCAACTGCTTTTTTCGCAAGCAAACCGGCTGCAATGAGCACGCTGGGATTTGAAGTGTTGGTGCAAGAAGTAATCGCGGCTATCAGTATGTCGCCATGTCCAAGGTCTGTTGCCCTGTCAAATTTGTGGGTTGGCACGTTAAAATTATCAGGCGTCGGATGATTACTGACCATTTCACTAAAATGGCGATTGTTATGATTCTCTGCAATAGATTCATCCGCCATAGCACCAATATTGGTACAAACTTCAGCGGGCTGATCAAGCGGACGAATGGCATAATGCTGGTTCAATTCATCGACCTGTTTCCCAAATCCGCCATCGGCAACAGGTTTGCTGAATAATTCAGTAAACCTGGTTTTGAGCGCAGCCAGATCGATTCTATCCTGCGGCCGTTTAGGCCCGGCCAACGACGGTAAAACCGTGTCCAAATCGAGTTCCAGCACACGGGTATAATCAATGTCGCCGGAATGCGGTATGCCATACATTTGCTGTGCCTGGAAATAGCTCTGAAACGCTGCAATCTCGTCTTCACTGCGGCCAGTACCTTTAAAGTATTCTATGGTGACATCATCGACCGGGAAAAAGCCCATGGTTGCACCGTATTCCGGCGCCATATTGGCGATGGTTGCACGATCAGGCAATGTCAGTGAAGCCGTTCCCTCACCAAAAAATTCGACAAATTTGCCGACAACATTGGCGCCACGCAGCATTTCAGTAATGGTCAGCACCAAATCGGTTGCCGTCACGCCATCGCGTAATCGGCCGGTTAAATTTACCCCGACGACATCCGGCGTCAGAATGTAGACTGGTTGACCGAGCATACCGGCTTCCGCTTCGATACCGCCAACCCCCCAACCGACAACACCGATACCATTGATCATCGTCGTATGCGAATCGGTTCCGACGAGTGTATCCGGATAAACAATGCCATCTTTCTGATGCACGCCACGCGCCAGGTGCTCCAGATTGACCTGATGCACGATACCGATACCCGGCGGAATAACTTTAAACGTATCGAATGCCTGCATTCCCCATTTGATGAACTGGTAACGTTCCTGGTTACGTTCAAATTCGATTTCCATATTCAGCTTGAGCGCATCCGGGCTGCCATAATGATCAATCTGAACAGAGTGATCGACTACCAGATCGACAGGCACCAGCGGTTCGATACGTTCGGGATTTTTACCCTGTCTTTTTGCGGCGCTGCGCATGGCCGCCAGGTCGACGAGCAGTGGAACGCCGGTAAAATCCTGCAACACAATGCGCGAAACAACAAAAGGTATTTCATTCACGCGTGATGCATTAGGTTCCCAGCTTGCCAGCTGCCTGACATGTGTCTCGGTAATCTTTTTTTCGTCAAAGTTTCTCAATACCGATTCAAGGATGATGCGAATGGAAACCGGCAAGCGTGAAATCTTCCCCACACCGCTTTTTTCCAAGGCCGGCAGTGAATAATACACCGCTGTTTTTCCATTGCTTATCGTTAATTCTTGTTGAGTATTGAACAGGTTATGCGTCATCGTGTCATCCTAATGTATGCTTGTAAACGTGTATCTATTCAGAAACCGCTTGCTGAAGGGCTATCCATGGTGCAACTTCCGATTCACTGATCAAACGGTGCCCACTTAATTTGAAATTATCAAAATGAGCCTGCTCCAGTGCACTGATCATAAATGTACCGGTTGCAACATGAATTTTGATTTGACCTTCTGCGACAGAAACAACCTTGCCATCATTCTTGTTCATGCGGATACTGAAACGGGTGCCGACATCTTCGACCATTGCCTCACCAATTTTGACTCTGAATTTTTCAATGGCATTTTTATTGACATTGAAATAAACATTACCCTTGAATAATTCTATCAACATCGGCTGATTATCTGTGATGGCAATGGAACTGCCCGCATCCAATGCGATTTCAATCTCCGGCGTTACCGAAACGGACAGGTATTCATCCACTTTTGTTTCGTAAAACCGGACACTTTGCGGTTTCGAAAAATACCAGGTCAGCCAACCCAGAAACAACCCAATCACAAGGATCGAAGCATGCAGTATAAATCGACGCCAGCTGAAAACAAACGGTTTCTCGGAGGCATCGGCAGTATTGGCGGTATCAGTAGATTTTTGCAGGGACATGGATATGAAAATGAATGAGTATGAAACCATGGATTATAACGAATATTAAACCATACTGAAATTTGCTCTGAACTCAGTCATTACAACAACACAAATATTCATTTAATATCAATATCTTGAAAAAACACACCCTAACCTCCCACCGCTAATCGCAATTATTTGCCAAGGTGTTAAAGTATAATAGCAGCTAACAATTTTTACGGGAAAATTCTATGACAGCACGTCCGCTGCGTTCAGTCTATCAGATCAAGGTCACACTTAAATATGCCCGCCCACCGATATGGCGCAGGTTTTTGGTTGCCAGCACCGTCAATCTTCGGGATCTACATATCATTCTGCAAATCGTGATGGGATGGACCAATTCACATTTGCATGATTTTGTTCTGGGCCATGAACGATACGGCGAACCCAATGAAGAATTCTTTGATGACATGAAAGACGAATCCAGATACCGACTGGATCAGTTATTGAAGCGTGAAAAGGACAAGTTATTGTATACCTACGATTATGGCGACGGATGGGAACACGATGTGCTGCTTGAAAAAATTATGCCGTTTAAACATGACATGAAACTACCGCAGTGCATTAAAGGTAAAAGGGCCTGTCCGCCGGAAGATGTCGGCGGCATTCCGGGTTATGCCATGTTTCTGGAGGCTATCAGTGATCCATCGCACCCGGAATATGAAGACACGACGGACTGGATCGGTGATGATTTTGATGCCGAATATCTGGATATCGACGAAATCAACACGATGCTGCATCGGTTTGCCAAACGCTGATACGTCCAGCATGAAACATGAACGCAGAGCTCAATCAGACACCGCTACAGCAACGCTACAAAGAAGTCCGTAAAGTCACACTAATCGGCTCCATCATTGATCTCGCACTAGGCGTTGTCAAGATTATTGTGGGATGGCTTGCAAATTCACAAGCCTTGATTGCCGATGGTATTCACTCCTTTTCAGATTTGTTTACTGATTTTTTCGTGCTGTATGCCGCCAAACATTCGCAAAAGGAAGCCGATGAAGAGCACCCATACGGGCATGGCCGAATCGAGACACTGGCGACGGTAGGACTGGGCGTTACATTGACGTTGATTGCGTGCGGAATCGCCTACGACGCATTACGCAGGCTCAACACGCCCGAAACACTAGCTGAACCCGGTGTATTAGCATTGATTATTGCCATTATATCCATACTTTCAAAGGAATGGGTTTATCACTATACGGTGGCTGCAGCACGCCGGTTGCGTTCAGACATGTTGATGGCGAATGCTTGGCACAGCCGTTCCGATGCGATTTCCTCAATTGTGGTCATGTTGGGCATCGCAGGCGCCATGTATGGCTATCCTTATCTGGATGCCGTGGCGGCTGTTGCGGTTGCGGTAATGATCGCCAAAATAGGGATTAACCTGGTGCGATCCAGTTCACAGGAATTGATTGACCGGGCATTGGACAAAGATGAAATCAATGCCATTCGTGCCCATATTTTTGACGTTAAGGGGGTTCGTTCCATTCATATGTTGCGCTCACGCAAAAGTGCCGGCGATGCTTTTGTCGACGTGCACATCCAGGTTGATCCCAGAGTCAGTGTTTCGGAAGGCCACCAAATCGGTGATACGGTGCGAAGAAAGTTACTCGATGCAGTTGATGTCGTATCGGATGTCACCGTACATATCGATCCGGAAAACGATGAAACAGGATCATCCTGCGATGATTTGCCGCATCGCGAGAAAATCATCCAGGAACTCAAACAACGCTGGCCGCAATTACCCGTTTCAGCCATTGAAACGGTAACATTGCATTATCTGGCCGGAGAAATCCAGATAGAACTGGATTTGCCAATCTGGATTTTGCAACGCACCGAAGATGCCAGGCCATTGGTCACTGAGCTCAAAAAAGCCGTCAACGACCTGCCTTATGTCAGCGACATCACGGTGCGTTTCAAAGTTTGAACGACAGGACGTCTGTCAAAATTAGTCATCATGTTTCCGACCGCGGCCTCTATCGTGGCTGTCATGTTTTTTATGATCGAATCGATGATCCTTGTCCCGTTTATCATAACGATGGTCTTTGTCTTTGTGGCGGTGCTTATCGCGCCGATCATGGTCGTAATCGCGGCCGTGGTCGTCATGGTCATACCGCCGGTACGAATCGTAATGCTGTCTTTCCGGGTAGTGCCGGTCTGTCTCATAATGCAAATGGCGCGGATCATCGTAATGGCGATGTTGCGGCGTACCGTGTTGGTGATAGTGCGGCACATAGACATCGTTGTACCACTGTTCGCGAACAAAATAAACCGGCCGGTCACACGCGCGGTATTGAATGCAGTAACGCCGCCAGTTTTTGATGTGTTTATGCGGCGCGTGCAAATAAATGGGCTGATGAACGATATTGGGTGGCGTATAGATAATCGTCGGATTCGGATAAACCAGTTCGGGTATTGGATAAGCATTACCCAGATGAATCTCACCATAGAAACCCGGTTGCCCAATTTGGATTGAAAGCCCTACATCGGCTGTAAATCCCGGTGTTGCAGCAAACATAAACGTTGCAACTGCCGCAGCTTTTAGCGCACATCGTTGAATACGTTTTTGTGGCGGATGTTTTTTGGGGTGGCTCATAACATTACTCCTGTCGAGTTTGCAGCAGTTTGTGATAAAAACCAAGCCGCCTGGCGCTGATTTTTCCTTCTTCCGCTGCCTGAATTAATACGCAACCCGGTTCATTGACATGCCGGCAATTGTGAAACTTGCATTGCCCAATATACGGATGGAACTCTACAAACCCCCATACCAGATTCTCGACCTTGATATGATGGAGTCCAAACGCCTGAATACCGGGTGAATCAATGATATCACTGTTGGCATCAATATGATAAAGATGCGTATGCGTTGTCGTGTGACACCCTGAATCCAATGCAGTAGAAATTTCGGCAGTGGCGCGCCTTGCTTCGGGAACCAATGCATTCAGGATTGTCGATTTGCCCATGCCGGATTGCCCGGCAAGCACGCTGAGCTGACCCTCCAGATAAGGCTTCAGCAACGAAACATCACGAATTGCACTGAGTTTCAATAAGGGATAACCCAGCGTTTCATACAATTCAAGCGTTTTTGCCGCGGCCTGCGTCGGTTCGGCCAGATCGGCCTTATTCAGCACGATCACGACTGGAATATTCTGACTCTCAGCAGCAACCAGGCAACGATTGATAAGCTCTTCGCTAAAACTCGGAACGGCAGCAACGACGATGGTAATTTGCGTTACATTGGCGGCAATAATTTTTTCCTTGAAAGCATCGCTACGGTACAGCAGTGTTTTGCGCGGTTGAATTTTCTCGATTACACCTTGACCAGGCGCTGTTATAGTAAACGCGACCTGATCTCCGCAGGCAACTCCGCCTTTTTTCCCTCGCATCACGCATGAAACCGTTTCCCCGCCCTCCGTTTCGACCGTAAAATGCCGGCCGAAAACGGCAATAACCTGACCCTGTTGAAGAGGAATTGCCGTCGTTTTTTTCGAATGACGCGTGTTCAAATGTCGAACAGTTTGTCTATTTTTGCGGCACAAATAAAATCATTTTCCGACAAACCGCCGATGGCATGTGTTGTGTAGACGACATTACACCGGTTATAGCCAACCGTGACATCTGGATGATGGTCTTCCCGGTGCGAAATCCACGCCATGGCATTGATGAAAGCCATTGTCTGATAATAATTCTGAAACGTGTAGGTTTTACTGATGCACTTGTCCTCTAACGTCCAGCCGTCAAGCTGCTGCACATTGGCTGCGGCAGCCTCAGCGGAAAGCGGCTCAACACCGCCTTCACAGGGTTTGCATTTTTTTGTAACGAAATCATTCATAAGGTTTATTTTTAAGTGCCTCTCTCAAAAAAACAATTATAACCAATTGATTACATAGTATTTAAAAATTAATATTTACCAACTTCATATTTTGTTTCTTTTGAATGCCTTTCGGGCGATGGCCGATTACTACGCTAAAAATTTATAATTTTAAACAAGACAAGGCGTGAACAAAAAATATTGACGCCGCATATAAATGATATGTAAGGAAATATTTTTTGTTCACAACGATGTATTGTAACGAATCATGAATTTTTAATGCCCTAATCGTTGCAGGTGCGCAACCCGAATCGCCGCCGGCGGATGCGAATCATAAAACGTCGAGTGCAACGGATCCGGCGTCAACGTGGCGGCATTATCCTGATACAGTTTAACCAGCGCCCGAATCAAATCATCCGCTGAAGCGTACTGCGCGGCATAGGCATCGGCCTCAAACTCATGCTTGCGTGAATAAATACTGGATACCGGATGAAACAGGAAGGTAAAGACCGGCATCACCAAAAAGAAAAGCAGCAAAGCCATGGCTGTCGACGGCACCGTTTCAACATTTACACCCAGCCCCACATAAAACCAGTCCTGATTCATGAGATAACCGAGCAACCAGAAAAAAACCAGGCTCATTACAAATGACACAACAATTCTCTTGATGACATGCCGGTGCTTGAAATGGCCCAATTCATGCGCAAGTACAGCTTCGATCTCTGTCGGTTCCAGACGCGACAACAACGTATCAAAGAAAACAATGCGCTTCGTTTTACCAAAACCAGTGAAATAGGCGTTGCCGTGATTACTCCGGCGCGAGCCGTCCATGACAAACAACCCGCTGGATTTGAAACCGCACTTTTTCAATAGCAGCTCAATACGCGCTTTCAATGACGCATCTTCCAGTGGGGTAAATTTGTTAAATAATGGCGCGATCCAGGTTGGGAAAACGGCCAACAAAAAAAGATTAAAGGTAATCCAGGCCATCCAGGCATATAGCCACCAGTTTTCTCCCATTTTTTCCATCAGCCATAAAATCGCAAACAACAGCGGCGCACCCAGTAATGCCATCAACATTGCTTGTTTTATCAAGTCGGCAAAAAACATACCGGGCGTCATTTTGTTAAAACCGAATTGCTCTTCAATGACAAAAATGCGGTAGTAACTGAGTGGGATTTCCGCCACACCCATAATCAAGAGCGTACTCAGAATCAATGCCATTCCGTGGAAAACAGGATCGCCGAACCACTCTTGCCAGAATATATTGAGCGCACTCAATCCTCCGCCCAACGTCAAAACAAGCAACAGAGCAGCATGCAAAAAAATGCTTGGAAAATCCGCCCGTGTTTTGGAGCAAGTGTAATTAGCTGCCTTACGATGATCCGCCAGACTGATTTGACTGGCGAAATCTTCCGGAACTTTGCTCTGATGTGCGCGCACATACCGGATATGCCGTAAAGACAGCCAAATCTGAATCACAGTCGTGAGTAATAAGGCTACGATAAATATCAAAGTAAATGATTGCATAGTGGATATTTTCCCGCGTAATCAATAATGAAAAAGTGACGATGCATGATCAATATGACACAATAAAGACAATTATATTCAATCAAAACCGATTTATTGAGACTCATTTTTAATTATGGCACAAGAAAACAATAACCATAACCTTATCTGGATTGACATGGAAATGACCGGACTCGATCCCGACAATGATCGAATTATCGAAGTTGCCGCCGTCATTACCGACAGTCAGTTAAACACCATTGCGGAAAGCCCGGTTCTGGTCGTTTTTCAGCCAGATGCAGTGCTCGACGGCATGGACAAATGGAATCAATCGACGCATGGCAAATCAGGATTGATTGACAAGGTTAAGGCTTCCAGCTTGTCGGAAGCAGATGCAGAATTGAAAATGATGGCATTCCTGCAACAACATATTCCGTCCGGAACATCGCCGATGTGCGGTAATTCCATTTGTCAGGATCGCCGCTTTATGGCGCGCTGGATGCCGCAACTGGAAGCTTACTTTCATTACCGCAATCTGGACGTTAGCACCTTGAAAGAACTTGTCAAACGCTGGAAACCCGGGATTGCTTCGGGACTGAAAAAAGACGGAAAACATGAAGCACTGGCCGATATATACGACTCGATTAATGAACTGAAATATTATCGCGAACATTTCATAGTCTGTTCATCAAATTAATGTCACAATGGAAAGCGAATCATGCCATTTCTCACTGAAACCAAGCATATCAATATCAATCAGCTGGGGAAAAATGATTTATTAACTTTTAATCGTGTGCCTGTAACAGTTTTGCACACCAAACTTACTGAAAAGGAGAATCTTAAATGCAACATCAAAAAAACAAGGCGCTAGTCATTTCAATCAGCGCCGCATTCATTCTGGCTTTAAGTACATCCCCTGTTTTCGCGCATGGACCTGGCCATGATGATGACGATCATCAGTGCATGCATTGCGAAGAAAAAATGGCCAAAATGGATACCGACGGTGATGGCAAAATCAGCAGAAGAGAATTCATGAAACATCACGGCGAAATGTTTGATAAACATGATCTCAATAACGATCGTTTTCTGGATGCCGATGAAATTCATTACATGATGGAAGACATGCATAAGCATATGCATGGAGACGGCCATGGAGATGGGGACGGACACGGTCACGGCCATAAACACGAACATTCGCATGATCATGAGCATAGCCATGGCGATGATGACGAAGAAAAAAGTCACAGCCACGAACATGATCACCACTAAATCGATTCCGGCAGTATGGCTCTTTTAGTGTATTCCGTTGGCCGCTGACACCTGTGATTCATCTTTCAGCGGCCATTTACTCAGTGTCTTTATTGATCAATGCCGTAATCCGGCCGGTTCCGGGGCCGTTCTTTTCTGATCCAGCGGCTGTGGATCAAGCACGGCAACAGTCAACTGATCGTCATTAAAATATTTTTCCGCCACTGTGCGTATTTGATCGGCCGTAACGGCCTTCAGTTTTTCCAGCATCACATCGATATCCCGAAATGACAGGCCGACCCCTTCCAGACGACCGATCTGCATGGCCTGTGCAAAAATAGAATCCAACTGATAAACATGGCCGGCCACAACCTGTGCCCTGACACGGTTCAATTCTGCGTCAGTTACTTTTTCCTCAATCACTTTTTTTATCTCTGCCCGCATTGCCTGTTCCAGTTCTTCGACCGTGTTGCCGGGACTTGGCGTACCACTCAAAAAGAACATTCCCGATCCGCGGCCCGTTGCGCTATAGCTCGCCCCGGCAGAGTTCGCTATTCGGAGATCGCGCACCAGTGATTTGTTCAAACGGGCCGATGCATGACCATCCAGTATGCCTCCCAACATTTCCAGCGCGTATGGCTCCCAGTCATTCTGAGTATCACTGATTACGGGCGTATGATAACCCATGATGAGATAAGGCATTTCAGCGGGTGCTTTAACACTGATACGTTTTATGCCAAGCTGTGGCGGTTCGGTTTGCGGCTTACGCTCGTCAATAGCCAACACTGCACGTTGGGGAATAACGCCATAGTGTTTCTGAACCAGTGATTTAACTTCCTTAGCTTCAACGTCACCCGCAATAACGAGAATCGCATTATTTGGGGTATACCATTGGTCATACCATTGTTGCGCATCATGCACGGTCATATTTTCAAGGTCATTCATCCACCCAATCACCGGGCGTTTGTAAGGGTGTGACTGATAGGCAACCGCCATCATTTTTTCAAACATCAGTGAACGTGCCTGATCGTCTGTACGCAAGCGCCGTTCTTCCATGACGACATTGATCTCCTTGGCAAACTCCGCTTCGGTCAGGCGCAGATTATGCATGCGATCCGACTCCAGTTCGATTACCAGTTCAAGATGATCTTTATGCAATTGCTGAAAATAACCCGTATAATCACGGCTGGTAAATGCATTATCACGTCCTCCTGCGGCTGCAATGCGTTTGGAGAATTCACCGCCAGGTACCTTTTCAGTACCCTTAAACATCATATGTTCAAGTACATGAGCGACCCCGGTCACGCCGTTCAACTCGTCTATACTGCCGGCCTGGTACATCAACAGCGAAACAACAACCGGCGAGCGATTGTCTTCCTTAACAATCAGCTTCAAGCCATTTTCAAATTTAAATTTATGCGGATTGGCAAACGCGACAGTCATGACACCCTGTGCAGAAAATATCAACAGAAAAACAAGCGAACACACAACTGAGCGGACAGATTTCATTTTTGCTAACCTAAAAGTAACTAAACAGAATAAAATTATCGTTTAAACGATAATACAACGTTGAAAGTAGAGCCTACCAGAATGTTTAATTTTTTTAAATCCAAAAAAAATCGCACCGAAGAAGATAAAACAACCGAAAAAGAAGAAGCGCAATCCGGTGCTACCGAGTCTGCTGAAGAAAATACCGGTTCCGATAATAACCCTGAAGCATCCGGGATAACTGAATCTGCAACAGAAGCAACGCAAGAAGAAGCAAAACCACTTGGCTTTGCGAGCAAACTGAGATTCGGTTTGACACGGACACGCCAGAATCTTGGCAAACAGTTATCCGGTTTGTTTGGCGGTGGCGGCAAAATTGACGAAGAACTTTACGAAGAACTAGAAACCATATTATTGACGGCGGATACCGGCGTTAATGCAACGACACTATTACTTGATGACCTACGCAAACAGGTTAAAAAACAGGGCTTAACAGAAGCCACCGAATTAAAAGCGGCGCTCAAGGCCTCGCTGGTCGACATGCTCGAGCCATTGGAACGCGCTTTGGATACCACCACCAATAATCCTTTTGTCATCATGATTACCGGCGTCAACGGTGTAGGCAAAACCACGTCTATAGGCAAACTGGCCAAATATTTTCAATCGCAGGGCAAGTCCGTATTACTCGCAGCAGGTGACACTTTCCGGGCTGCCGCACGTGAACAACTGATCGCCTGGGGAGAACGCAACAATGTTACCGTCATTGCACCGGACCCCAGTGCAGAAAAGAAAAGCGACCCTGCTGCGGTGATTTTCGATGCGATCAATGCAGCAAAAGCAAGAGGAATAGATATTGTGCTGGCGGATACGGCCGGACGCCTAACCACCCAACTGCATTTGATGGAGGAAATCAAAAAAGTCAAACGCGTCATCGGTAAAGCAATGCCGGATGCACCCCATGAAGTATTGCTGGTACTGGATGCCAATACCGGCCAAAACGCGGTCACGCAGGTCAAAGCCTTCGACGAAGCACTTGATATAACCGGGTTGATTCTGACCAAGCTTGACGGAACGGCAAAAGGCGGTGTCGTTGCAGCGATATGCGGACAGTATCCTGAAAATCCTCCGGCACTTCGATTTGTCGGCGTTGGTGAAGGTGTTGATGATTTACGGCCGTTTAACGCCAAAGATTTTGTCGATGCCATGTTCGATTAGATCTTTGAAAATTCAATAAATAACACAGCAAACCGCTTATGATTCAATTTAACCATGTCAGCAAACGATTTCCTGACGGTTATATGGCGCTAAGCAATATTGATCTTACAATCGAGACGGGTGAAATGGCTTTTGTAACCGGACATTCCGGTGCAGGCAAAAGTACATTACTCAAATTGATTGCCGCAATTGAACGGCCGACATCAGGCAGCATTACTATCAACGGACAGAATATCGCTCAGCTTAAACCTGCCGCCCTACCTTTATTACGCCGCAAAATCGGCTTTGTTTTTCAGGATCATAAATTGCTGTTTGACCGTAATGTTTTTGAGAATGTGCTGCTGCCATTACAGATCAGTGGGTTTGACCGAAATACGGCAGCCAGTCGTGTGCGGGCGGCGCTTGATAAGGTGGATTTGTTGAAGAAAGAAAAAGTCATGCCGGTAACACTCTCGGGGGGAGAACAACAACGGTTATGTATTGCACGCGCGGTTGTCCACCGCCCGACCATTCTGATCGCCGATGAACCGACAGGCAACCTTGATACGGTTTACGCTAAAGATATTATGGCCATGTTTTATTCATTCCACCAAGTTGGCGTCACGGTATTGATCGCCACACATGATGCGAGCTTACTGGAAGACAACCATCATCGCATTATCGCATTACAGCACGGAAAACTGGCGGCATGATCAAGACATGGCTTGGCCAGCATTGGTTTGTTTTTAACCTGACGTTGAAAAGACTGGTTTCTGAACCGGTTGCCAATCTGCTCAGTATTTTGGTGATGGGAATCGCCATCAGCCTGCCCGCAGGCATTTATACCCTGGTGGAAAATCTGCATACGCTTTCCGGTTATACCCAGACGGCGCCACAAATCAGCCTGTTTATGAAACAGGATTCAACCCGGCAGGACATGGACAACATCAGAGTACGCCTGGAAGAAAACACACGGGTAGCGGGTTATCTCTATGTCCCCAAGGATCAAGCACTCTATCAATTACAACTTGACAATGGATTTGACAAAGCCGTGCAAAATCTGGCACACAACCCATTGCCGGATGCATTTATTGTGGATGCAGAAAACATCAGCACCGATGTCATTGAACAATTGCTGACCGAAATGAAAACCTGGCCCGAAATAGAACATGTACAGTTTGACTCAGCCTGGGCTGAACGCCTCGCAGCACTGTTGGATTTCGGCCGGATTTTCGTTTTCATACTCTTTACAATGCTCAGCATCGCTATCGTCGCCATCATGTTTAATACCATTCGATTGCAGATTCTGACACGGCAAAAAGAAATAGAAGTTTCCAAACTGATTGGCGCCTCGGATTCTTTTATCCGGCGCCCTTTTTTATATTTTGGCGCCATACAGGGTTTTGCTGGCGGCGTAACAGCCTGGCTGATTATTGTGTATGTTATTCAGGTACTCAATGATGAAATCCGTACAATAGCCGGGTTGTATGCTCTGGACTTGCAATTACAGCCCCCTGATCACGGCGATATTATCAGTCTGCTTTTTTTCGCGGCATGGCTGGGCTGGCTTGGCGCGCGCGTATCCGTCGCCAGTCACCTGAGACACATTGAATTGCGATAGCACAATAATCCAATGGTTTTAATACTGAACCGATTCAACTGTCGATTCATAACAACGAATTGACATAACAATGAACCATTTTTTAAATTAGCACTCTCATATCGAGAATGCTAAAATAAATAGATAGATTTAGTATGTTAATCAATTTCATTGGAGGAGTATTAAATGACGAATGCTTTAACGATCCCAGCAATGGGCGGTAGTCTGGAAAGCTATATTCAGTCGGCCAATTCTTTTCCACTATTGTCTCAGGAAGAAGAAAACAGGCTTGCAAGACAATTACATGAAGATGGCGACATCAATGCGGCGCAACAACTCATTCTGTCTCATTTGCGCTTCGTCATAACCATTGCACGTAATTATAAAGGTTACGGCCTGCCGCAAGCGGATCTCATCCAGGAAGGGAATGTCGGATTGATGAAAGCGGTTAAACGTTTTGATCCGGAACGCGGCGTACGACTGGTTTCGTTTGCCGTTCACTGGATTAAAGCTGAAATCCATGAATTCATCATGCGCAATTGGCGGCTGGTCAAGATTGCAACAACCAAGCAGCAGCGTAAGCTGTTCTTCAATCTTCGCAGCATGAAAAAAGGCTTGGACACCATGAGTCCCCAGGAGGTGAATACTGTCGCTCAGGAATTGAATGTCAAGCCGGAAGAAGTGGTGGAAATGGAGAAACGCTTTAACGGCAGCGATATACCATTTGAGCCGCTTTCGGACAATGAAGAGGAAAACTTCAGTCCTACTGCTTATTTGACTGACGGCTTAGAGCCTTCACAAATACTTGAAGCTAAAGAAAATCAGGCGTTGTGTGAAGAAGGACTGCAACAGTCACTGGAAAGTCTCGATGACCGTAGCCGACATATTATTGAAGCGCGCTGGCTACGAGAAAAAGAAACGGCCACGTTACATGAACTGGCTGATGAATTAGGGATATCCGCTGAACGTGTGCGCCAAATAGAAGCCAAGGCAATTCAAAAGATACGAAATATTATGACCGTACAGTAAGAAACCCTAAAGATACAAACCATGAAAAAACCCTCGGCATTCGAGGGTTTTTTATTGATCAATCAGTGATTAAAAATTAATGGGCTGATTCACGCATATGATTAATAGCTTCCCTCATATGCTTGGCGCCTTCATCAGCATGTCCCATTTTGCCATGCTTGATTGATTCTTCCATATGTTCGATGGCTGTTGTCATATGATGATGTGCTTCAGCATGCGCTTTTTCAGCCGCTTTTGCATGATGCAATGCTTTTTCTGCATGTTTAACCAACACTTTTGCATGTCCATCCTCACCGTGTGCAAGCGCTTGACCTGCGTGCTCCATTGCTTCAGAAGTGTGTCCTGCATCCGATGCCAAGGCCTGACTGCTCAGGAAAAGTGCCAAAACACCAATTGCCAATGTCGTTGATACATGTTTCATAATAATCTCCTTATTTGTAAATTTAATCCGAGATTGTATGGATAGTCCGTTAGTACATGTGCCCGTTCCTTTCCGGCATTACAAAATGCACGTTAAAAATTAGTCTCACAAGCACATTATTTATTTATAGCATAAAGCGATAAATAAAAATATAAAAACTTCCAGGCATATGATCCTAATCAACATTCCTGAAGTGGGATAACGATAAATTTCCACCAATGTCATGGCGTGAAAATTTCAGTCACCCAACTGAACGATGCACCTGGCGAAGGACCACCACCAATCGCATACAGTTGTTCATCAATCACCGCCACACCCAGACCATGCCGGGCTGTGGGCATTGGCGTCATCGCCACCCAATGGTCTTCATCAGGCATGTATTTTTCATTGGTGTCAAATGTTCCCTCACCGGATTCTCCACCGAGTACATATATTTTCCCATCAATTACACCGGCGGCGATGCCGCTACGCGCAGTTGGAAGATGTGCCGCATATTGCCATTGATCGGCTATGGGGTCATACACTTCCACCACGCTGGTATTTTGCCGATATTTGAGATTGGAGCGGCCACCTATGGCATATATTCCGGATCCCGCTGCCGCAACGGCGAGATGATCACGTGGCGCCAATAAAGACGCCGCAGTTGTCCATGTATCGGTTTGCGGATCGTAAACTTCGGTAGCTGCTGAATTTTGTTCACCGTCATAACCCCCTATCGCATACAACTTCCCCTGATAAACAGTCACACCGAGCGCACCTCTGGCGCTTGGCATTGGTGCGCGTTCACGCCATGTTTGCGTTACAGGATTAAACTGGTATACCGTATCGACCGCACGCCAGACTGAAAATCCAGATTTAGCAAATCCACCAATGACATATAAAAAGCCATCGTATGCTACCATGCCGGCATGATGCCGCCCTTCCGGTAACGGTGTTGTTGCAGACCAGCTATCCGTAGCCGGATCATACACCTCAACATCACGGCTAATAGCAAAATCCAGCAAATTTCCAAAACTTGGTCGACTGAATCCACCTGCTACATAAATTTTCTGTTCCAGCGCTGCAGCAGCGATTTCAGTTCGTTTACTCGGAGCCGAAGAACCTTCAGTCCAACTTCCCAGCCTTGTATCCGCGATACTGAGTTTTATTTGCATAAACACAAAAACAACCATTACAATCAATAGTTTGCGAACAATCACCGCCCCCCCCTGTCAATCTCAGCTCAATTCAGATAACACGATACTACACAAGCAAGTTGTTACAAAACCGATTGAAAAAGTTTTTACAAAATTCGTAAAACCAAGAAATACTGGCAACATAAATAATCAGTTATTTGAATTCAGTATGTTACAGAATATCAGAAACAACAACGCTATTTGTATTGAAAGCGAATAGTACTAAAAAACTATTTGCTAAACAGACCAAATTGTGTAAAAAGCTTGGTTTAATCCATAGGAATGCATCGAAATTATTAAAAATGGTATAACTATGGGTATATTCAAACATTAGTACAAGCAAACTGTAGCATTGCTCGAACAATGTCACATTATGTATCCAATATCAGCGAGAAAAAAATGAAAAAAATTTCAAAGATCATGTTTGTAAGTATGGTGGTGTTTCTTTTTTTACCCGGCGCAAAAGCGGTTCCTCTTACAGTTGATGGTGGTTGGACGTATTTCCAGTTTCCTGGCGCTCAAAACGGTTCTGATCCCTATTACTGGTTTAGTAATTTTGAATTCGATTTAACGCAAAATGCGATAGTGACCGTAACCGATGTTTATGCAACGACCGATCAGTTCGAAGTTTATGATAATGGCTTCTACAAATTCACAACAAGTGATCCAGAGGGCGGACCTGATTATGGTCTAAGTCCGGATGAAGCATCGTTGTCTCCCTATTATAGTCATGGATCTTTCTTGTTGGAGCCGGGCCATCATGACATAATCGGCACAAATATACGCCATCTCAGCACAGACTTTGGGGGAGGCGCTTACATCCGGGTCGATACCGTTTCGGAACCCGCCACACTGCTGCTTATGTTATCGGGCATACTGTTGTTTTTATTGACTTACCGGACCAACACTCTTTCAACTTAATATTTGCGAGTACAGCACTCACAAGATATTTGTCACGAGGCAGCACGCAGCGAATGATTGTTCCATTTGGTAAATGCTGTCACACAATGACAGGATATCTTGTGTGCACCCCGCGGGTTAACTTTTCAGTGCCATTGACTGTGTTAGGTCTTTTGACAAGGGAATATGCCTGCAAGACCTGCCTTGCCAGTAACACTGAAAAGCTAACTGTATTCTGCAATATCAATTGAAATAGCACTAGTAGCCAGTCATCCTGAAACACAAGGATAGAGACGCGCCAATTTCCGTCGCGCATCCTGCGCAGTAAAGCGCCACTTCACCGGCATGGCCTTAGTGTTCCATTCAGTAACATTGGCTTCCACCTCGCAGCGCAGGCGTTCTTTATCCGCTATGCGTTGCGACAGACACATGTTCGACAGCA
>JAGRFM010000205.1 GCA_020446045.1 Nitrosomonas sp. | reverse complement strand
TATTGAAATCGACAGTGAAAGTTACAGGAGGAAAAACCAGAAAAAAACATGACATCATAAAAACAAACTCAACCGGCCATCATAATTGTCGCCAAACCGGACAAGATAGTTGACGCGAGACAGTTGCTGTTGGTGATCAGCGACAGACGATCAAAGACGATATCATCGATATTTCATTGCCGCTGCGATACCGAATCCCGTCGGGAGTGATGTCGGCAACGAATGGGTGTCTTTGATTAACCTCAGCAGCGAAACAATCGACCTGACAGGCTGGTCGCTGAGTGACAACTCAGACAAACGATTGGTGATTGACTCCGTGGTAATTGATCCTCGAAGGTCAATCATTGTAAAAGGGCTAGAACAGCTTAAGTTAGGAAACAACGGCGACATTATCAAGCTCTATGATATCGACGGTGCGCGGATCGATTGGGTTAACTACAAAAAGTCCATGGTTCATAGCGATAAGCCAGTAGTCTTCTTGTCACCGCGTAGCACGTTGGAAGTATAGCCAAGAGAGTGTTGCTTATTATGCGGACTCGGAATAGAGTTTAGGGAAAGCTGAATTCGAATCCTGTTTGCGTCATATTGAAGTTAGAAATAAACTTCTATTAAATATAAAGGAAAGACTTAAGTAAAGACTATAAACATAATTCAAATATATTTCCTCTATATATCAATAAGTTACATGCGCCCATTGACGGACTCAGTCTCCGCCAATTGATCGCCCAACATAAGGCAGTTTCTGTTCAATACTTCTCTTAATCTATATAAAACCCTTTTTGTATCATTAGAGTGCGATTCTCGGCTGCTTTTTCATTATCATGTGTTCTAGTAAATATTACAGTCATAGGAAGACACAGAACTGTCAATTTAAGTTTATTGAAAAGGTAGTTTAAGCGGGTGAAGCGAAGAATGGATTCATATAGAATTATTAAACGGTTACATACAGAGGGAATCGTAAAAAAATATTTATTTCTGTAATTTATGATCAGATTGATACGAAACCCCTGAATTCTAGCCAAATCATATAATTCGCGGAAATAATACATTCGAATATGAAGATCTCCTTCGGTGCCAGATATAAGGGCACTGGGACAGGTTACAAAATATTTACCTCCTATTTTTAGTATTCTATTCAGTTGATCCATGTGTAACACAAAACCCGGGAATCCTAAGTGTTCTATAACTTCTGTACTAATGGCAAAATCAAAAAATGAGCTCTTAAAGGTCTTCAAATCCCGTGCATCCGTGGAATAAAATGTACACTTATTTCCCCATTCCTCATTACTGCTTCTCTGTCTTGCAACATCGATAGCACTGGATGCGCTATCGATACCGACTATGAAATACCCCTGCTTGACTAAATATTCAGTCAACCTTCCTTGAGCACATCCAATTTCTAAGCCAACGTCACCTTTTTTAATTTTACTGACGATATAACGGACATAAGGATTATCCGGCTTTCCCGTACTTGAAGCATTTTCGTTTTGTCTTTCTTCTTCTAATAGTCTTTGAACAACAGTATAAACAGCAGAAAAATTTTCAACAGAAGGATCTCTCTTGAGCAGATCAGCAAGCTGTTTTTGGTTTTCTTGTGTTCTTTTTTTTATATCTTTATATTTAGATAATATTTCTGCCGCATTGAAATTCTCTTTACAGTTTAACTTCTCATTTTTTATATTAATATCAGTACCCATAATTACTATGCCTTATCGTAGCTTAGTCTAAAGCTATTAAAAAAATCCACTGTGATTCTTTTATGTACGATTGTTACCCGTTGAAAAGTAAGTATATAATGTATCGCATTGATCCTACATTCGCGATAACTCTTTTAAGTCCGGTTGCATCAACTGACTTATCTGATCGACAATCATATGCCATTCCAAATTCTGCCGGTGAAAATTTCCTATCGGTTCAAGTAACCTAAGATTGGTGAACCAGTCAACTCACCGAAAGGTAGCAAATTCTATGCTATATAGCAATTAACGTATTGTAATATACTTATTTTTAACCACAAATTGTTTAGGGAATCGATAGCCGATGAAATTAAGCTTTTATGTTATTGGCAATGTGCAAAATGTCATGTTCAGGCAAACATTCGTACGAGCTGCTATAAAGCGAAAATTGAAAGCTGGCGCTTCCAATGATGAACAGGACCTGCAACGCGTTCATTGTTCATTGAGCGGTGATGCGACTATTATTGACGAAATGCTTAGCAAGCTTCTTGAAGGCAAACCAATCAACTCCTGGAATGCATATGTTGATGAATTACATCAATATGATTATTTCATTGAATTATCCGAACATCAGGTTACAACCGATAATGTCGGTCAATTTAACTGGTCACCCAATGTTGAATTTTACCTGTGATGGCATATCATCACGGATGTACTTCAACAATACCATTCGGTCTTGCCAAGCCACTAATAATGCGCCCGGCTGAATTACGTACTTGCACTACCTGTCCCTCCGAAGCGTCTGAAAGCGCATGACCGTCCGAACTCACACTGAATCCACGACCGATCACCATCAATTTAACATTCTGCCCTCTCAAAATTATGTAAGGTGCACGCAACATGTTCTGCCTAACTGGTTGACCTGCTGTCAAATTCATTACTGCAATTTTTCCAACAGCCTGCTCATAGTCAGTAAATATTCCTTCAGGGCTCTGTGCCAGGTTGATCATTTGTAATGTCACGTCCTCAAATCCGATTGTCTGATCTCGTGCAACAGGCCGCGCGACATGTAACACATTCGCCATGACTTTTACTTCTGCGGGAACATAAATGGTCCACGAAAAATCACCCTCACATCGTACACCAACAGAAGTTTTCCCCCATAAACGGCCACCAGGAGGCACAAAAGGCTCAAGCTGTGGACACTTTGGCAGTGTAATACGGCTATCGATCAGTCCTACTTCAACTTGAACTGATCCGACAGGATTGGTCACATGTTCATTAATAAAATCTTTTATAGCATTTTGTATTAAAGAAATGTCTTGATATTGTGCTAAAGAATGATGACTTTCAGCAACAAGATGGAACGGCATTTTCAAAAGAAACAAAAAGATCAGTAATTTTAATAGCTTGCCAAACATTATAATTTCCCAGAAAAATAAACCTTACAAACTGTTACATACTGCCAGAACATCTTAAAGAGACAAGAAAATCTGAATTGATTAAAAAAGAGGCAATTTCCTGCTTTATTCTCATATTTATTAATAATCAAAATACACTAGCATAGCTGACATAACGTTACTTTAACAGGCCACTAGATATACGGTCTTTTTCAGCAGGAACTGATATGGTCAGCAAGCTAGATAAAACACTCAATTTTCATCAACAAGCCTTAGGACTGAGAGCGGCTAGGCAAGAATTACTTGCCAGTAATATTGCCAATTCAGACACTCCAAACTACAAAGCCAAGGATATCGATTTCTCAAGCGTGTTACGCGAGAAATTGTCGGCAGCTTCACCCTCTACAGTCTTGTCAACAACGTCTCCCATGCATATCAGCAATGGTAAAGAGCATGATGTTGGAAACAGTATTCTTTACCGCGTCCCGATGCAACCCAGTGTGGATGGAAATACTGTAGACATGGATTCAGAACGCACGCGTTTTGCCGACAATTCGGTTAAGTATGATGCGAGTATTTCATTTGTCAGCATGCAGTTCAGAAACTTGATGACCGCAATACAGGAGCGATAATCATGTCTTTATTTAAAGTTTTTAATATAGCAAGCTCCGCAATGACTGCGCAGTCTCATCGATTGAATGTCGTAGCGAGTAATCTTTCTAATGCCGATAGTGTTACCGATTCTTCCGGTGAACCCTATCGTGGGCGACAAGTAGTCTTCAGTACACTCAAAGCCGATGAAAATGGTGCCAGTGGCGTCAGAGTCGCTGGCGTTGTACACGACCCAACTCCTATGAAGAAAGTTTTTGAACCTAATCATCCACTTGCAGATGAAGACGGCTACATTATCAAACCAAATGTCAGTGTTGTCGATGAAATGGTCAACATGATGTCGGCTTCACGTTCATATCAGAATAATGTTGACATGATGAATACGACCAAGTCTTTGTTGCAAAAAACACTCACTATCGGCCAATAGGAGATAAATCGTTATGAATTCAATACAAGAAACCAATGGTCAGTTATTTCAGACAACCAATACTACCGATACTAATTCAAAAAATAGTGTTGAAAATCCACAGGATCGTTTCCTTAAATTGCTTGTAACACAAATGCAAAATCAAGATCCGTTAAATCCTCTTGATAATGCGGAAGTAACCAGCCAATTGGCACAAATCAGCACGGTTACCGGTATTGATAAGCTTAATGATACGCTACAGTTACTACTTTCGGGCATTGAAGACAGCCGCACTATGGAGGCAGCTAATTTGATCGGTCACCAAGCACTGGTTCCCGGAACATCATTATCCTTGGAAAACAATGCCGCAGTCGCCGGATTTGAACTACCACAATCCGTTGACGAATTAAGTGTCACGATTCTGGATGGCTCCGGCATCGCAGTACGTACCTTAGAACTGGGCGCTCAATCTTCTGGTGTTAATACGTTTATCTGGGATGGCATGACTAATAGTGGCGCCAATGCCGCGAATGGCAATTACACATTTGCCATCTCGGCAAAACAGGGCGATCAAGATATTTCAGCCAATTCACTGGCATTAGGCCAGGTCAATAGCGTTTCTCCCGGCGAAGATGAACCTATTCTGGACATGGGCGGACTAGGACTTTTCGGCATGGCTGACATTAAACAGATTTTTTAAATATAAGGAGTAAATCATGGGCTTTCAACACGGATTAAGCGGCCTTAATGTGGCATCGCAAAGTCTTGATGTCATCGGTAATAACATTGCTAATGCAAATACTGCAGGATTTAAACAATCACATGCTGAATTCAGTGACATGTATGCAAATTCATTAACGGGGGCATCGAGTGAAAACAGAGGTCTTGGTGCCCGGGTTGCCGCTGTCTCCCAGCAGTTCTCACAAGGCAACATCACGTCAACCAGCAATCCTTTGGATATCGCCATCAATGGCAATGGTTTTTTCCGCATGAGTGACAATGGCGCGATTTCGTATAGCCGCAATGGGCAATTTCATTTGGACGATAGTGGTTATATTGTTAACAACAATAATCTTAATTTAACAGGATATGCTGCTGATGCTGAAGGAAAAGTACTTGCAGCAGCACCAACAAACCTGAGGGTCTCTACAGCGGCATTACCGCCACAACCCACCACCAGTTTTGGCCTGGAATTAAATCTGGACTCCCGTGTTCAAGTACCATCACCGTTACCAACATTTGATGCAACAGACCCAACAACCTATAACGGCACCACTTCTGGCTCAATCTATGATAGTTTGGGGAATGCACATATTTTATCCTTGTATTTTCAAAAAAATGCTGCTAATACTTGGGATATTTATGCAACCGTGGACGGTGCATCCACAGCCGCTGGTGTACCAATCGGAGTAACACTTGATGGCGGACCATCCCAAGCTTTAACATTTGACAGCAACGGTGTTTTAACGGCCCCGGCAACACCAATCGCCATTTCAGTCGATCTGGCAACCATTGACCCGACACTCGGTGCCACATCACCACTTGATTTTACTTTGGACTTAAACAATTCGACACAATTTGGCACAAGTTTCGGTGTCAATTCCATTACTCAAGACGGCTATTCATCAGGCACGCTGGCTGGTTTTACCATTGATAACGAAGGTTTTGTTAACGGCAACTATACCAATGGTGAAAACAGAACACTCGGTCAAATTGCATTGGCTACATTCACCAATCCACAGGGCTTAAACCCTGTTGGCAACAATCAATGGCTTGAAACACCAGCAGCAGGTCAACCGTTGATTGGCGCACCAGGCACCGGAATTCTAGGAGTCTTACAATCATCGGCCATTGAAGACTCTAACGTCGACTTAACTGCTGAGTTAGTCAACATGATTACCACTCAAAGGACTTATCAGGCAAATGCAAAAACCATTGAAACACAGGATGCCATATTACAAACATTAGTAAACTTGTAACGGGTGATATTCACTTCGATAGGTAATCTCAAAAATGGATCGTTTAATCTATACCGCAATGTCGGGAGCTGTTCATACTCTGAATCACAAAGCAACCGTATCGCACAACCTGGCCAATGCATCAACTACCGGTTACCGTGCAGAAACCAATGCTTTTCGCGCTGTACCGGTATATGGCGATGGCCAACCTACCCGTGCTTTTGTGGTTGATTCAACTACAGGAGCAGATTTTAACCCAGGCCCCATACAGCAAACTGACCGGAACCTTGACGTTGCTATCCGTGGCTCCGGCTGGATTACGGTTCAACTGCCTAACGGAGAAGAGGCTTATACCCGCCATGGCAGTTTGCAAATCAGCCCTAACGGAATATTACAGACACATAATGGGCTAAATATTAAAGGTGACAACGGCATAATAACCGTGCCGCAAGAAAACCGGATAACCATTGCAAAAGACGGCACAGTATCTGCTGTACCAATAACACCGATTCCAAATGCAGTCGCCATAGTTGGCCGGATCAAACTGGTCGACCCTCCTGAAGACCAACTGATAAAAAGCGCTGATGGATTATTTCGCATGAAAGACGGCACAGTTCCTTTACCCAACGCCAATGTCACGTTAGTTGATGGCGCGCTGGAAGGCAGTAATGTCAATCTGGTTCATGAAATGGTCAGCATGATAGCACTTGCCCGTCAGTTTGATATGTATATGAAAACATTGGAAAGTGCCGACCGGAATGCCCAACAAGCGAGTGAAATTCTGGTTGTCCGAGCTTAAATGATTAATAAACAGATTCGCTTACACGATAAAAATTGGAGTAAATTATGATTCGCTCATTATGGATTTCTAAAACAGGCCTTGATGCACAGCAAACCAAAATGGATGTTATCGCCAACAATCTGGCTAATGTCAGCACTAATGGTTTCAAACGTGCGCGAGCAGTTTTTGAGGACCTGCTGTATCAGACTATACGCCAACCTGGCGCACAATCATCTCAGCAGACTCAAATACCCTCAGGTTTACAGCTTGGAGTGGGTGTGCGCCCAGTTGCAACCGAAAGCATATTCACACAAGGCAGCCTGCAACAAACTGGAAATTCTCGTGATGTGGCAATACAAGGGGCGGGTTTCTTTCAAGTCCTAATGCCGGATGGCACCACCGCTTACACCCGTGACGGCGCATTTCAATCGGATATTAATGGACAATTTGTCACTTCAAGTGGTTACGTTATACAACCTGCCATTACCATTCCACCCAATACTCTGAGTATTACGGTTGCACGTGACGGCACGGTTTCAGCTTTAGTTCCCGGCGCAGCAACACCGATTCAGGTCGGCAATATACAACTGGCAAGCTTTATCAATCCAGCCGGCTTACAAAAAGTTGGCGAGAATCTCTATCTGGAAACGGCATCAAGTGGTGTTGCCACTCCTAATGCACCAGGCACAAATGGGCTTGGATTACTAAACCAGGGGTTTGTGGAAACATCTAATGTCAATGTTGTTGAAGAATTGGTTGGGATGATTCAAACGCAACGCGCTTATGAAATCAATTCCAAGTCTATCGAAACATCCGATCAAATGTTGCAACGACTAACGCAATTATAATGAACCGGGTGACAATTGGAGCAATCAATGATTAAAAGCCCATGGCGGTTTAATTACAAACTGTATTTAACACCATTAATACTTTTTGTTTTTACGCTATCCGGGTGTTCAACGACACCTTCAACTAATGCATATCAACCGTTTACAACACCGCCACCAAAAACAACGGTAGTAAATGAATCAAGCGGCGGAATTTTTCAATCGGTCAGCAATATACCAGGCAGGCGTTATACTCCCTTGTTTGAAGATCGCCGTGCACGCGGCATTGGTGATACCATTATTGTCACCCTGAATGAAAAAACAAACGCACGTAAAAGTTCGGGCAGCAATGTAAACCGCACAGGCAGTATTGATTTCTCCATACCCTCTGCTGTCTTGGGTGTACCACTTAACTTTCTCGGCAGCACCGAATTTGAAGCAGCATCCGGCAATACATTTGATGGCAAAGGCGCCAGCTCCAGCAATAATGACTTCACAGGTACGATTACGGTTACCGTCATTGACATTTTATCGAATGGGAATTTACTCGTCAGTGGTGAAAAACAAATCGGGATTAATCGTGGTCACGAATTTATTAGACTTTCAGGCGTCATCAATCCAATCAATATCATGAACAATACGGTTTCTTCCGTACAAGTAGCTGATGCACGAATCGAATACCGCTCAAACGGTTATTTGGATGAGGCACAAACTATGGGTTGGTTATCGCGATTTTTTCTTAACTTATCGCCATTTTGAAATCAGTTGAATTTGATCAAGCTTAGAGATTAATAACATGAGATCTCATCCTCAATTCTTATTCTTGGTATTAACTTTTGTTTTATTGAGCCCCTGTTTTGTTCAAGCAGAACGTATCAAGGATTTAGCCAGCATTCAAGGGGTTCGCAACAATCAGTTAATCGGATATGGCCTAGTGGTCGGATTGGACGGCACAGGTGACCAAACAACTCAAACACCATTTACTGTACAAAGTATTATCAACATGATGGGACAGTTAGGTGTAAATCTACCACCTGGCACCAATCTTCAACTCCGTAACGTTGCCGCGGTTATGATCACAGCCACTCTCCCCCCTTTCGCACGCCCTGGCCAACAAATTGATGTAACGGTCTCTTCCATGGGCAACGCCAAAAGTCTGCGTGGTGGCACGTTATTAATGACGCCTTTAAAAGGTGCCGACAACCAAGTTTATGCAATCGCACAAGGTAATGTTTTAGTTGGTGGTGCAGGTGCGGCTGCGGCTGGCAGCAGTGTCCAGGTTAATCATTTAAATGCAGGAAGAATCAGCGGTGGTGCCACCGTTGAACGAGCCGTTTCTGCAGCACTTGGTCAAGACGAATTCATACATCTGGAACTGAACGCAACAAACTTTACGACGGTTTCACGGATTGTAGAAGCGATTAATAACATTTACCCAGGAAGAGCTTCCGCTATTGACGGCAGACAGGTTCAGGTTAAAGCCCCGCTCAATACGAGTGAGCGGGTTATGTTTATTTCACAAATAGAAAGTTTGACAATAACCCCAGCAAAAGATGCGGCCAAGGTAATCGTCAACTCTCGAACAGGTTCTGTTGCCATGAATCAGTCCGTCACACTTGAAACCAGTGCTATAGCTCATGGCAATCTTTCTATTATTATCAATAGTGAACCCGTTATCAGCCAGCCCGGTCCATTCGCAGAACGCGGAGAAACCGTTGTTGCCCAGCGTGCGCAAGTTGAAATACGCAGTGATGAAGGAAATTTGATGCTTTTGCCTAGCGGCGCAGATCTAGGTGAGGTTGTTAACGCTTTAACTGCAATCGGCGCAACCACTCAGGATTTATTATCTATTTTACAGGCACTTAAAGCGGCCGGGTCACTACGCGCCGATCTTGAAGTCATATAAAAGGATTATAAACAGTATGATGAATTCACTTGATTTAACAGGAAAACTAGCTATTGACAGCAAAAGCGTAGACGACTTGCAGTTGTTGTCAAGAAAAGACTCTAAAAAAGCATTACAAGAAGCGGCCAAACAATTTGAAGCATTATTCTTCAATATGTTGGTGAAAAGCATGCGTGACGCAACCATTAAGAGCGGCTTAATCGATAGCGAGCAGACGAAATTTTATACTGAAATGTATGACCAGCAATTATCACAAACATTGGCATCCAAAGGCATAGGGCTTGCCGATATGATGGTCAAGCAGTTAACACGTACTTACGGAGAGTTTAGCAAGGAGAATAATTCAGTGGAAACTACTTCCCCGATACCAGACGCTCCATTAGTATATTCTGAATCAGTCAATCAACACGCCCAGCAGTTAAATCACCTTTCACATCAAACTGAAACCGCAAGCCAAGCAAAATCAGGAAGCACTGAAATTAGCCAAAACAATTTTTTGTCTAATGTTGTCGATAAATCCACAAAACTCTGGGCGTTTGAACATTTTTCAACAGAAACTTTTCCAAGCTCACAAGCAATTACAAACAATTTTGTACACAATACTGCCCAACCTGAAAATATTATAAATAAAACATCCAATATGACAATCAGTGGAACATCAAACTTTTTTAGTACACTGATGCCACATGCCAGCAATGCATCTGAAGCGACTGGAATCCCCGCACATTTCATACTGGCACAGGCTGCTCTCGAAAGCGGCTGGGGTAAGCATGAAATAAGACATCCTGATAATTCTCCCAGCCATAATTTATTCGGCATTAAAGCTGGAAATAATTGGCAAGGTGATACTGTTGAAACCATAACCACCGAGTATATCAATGGAATTCCACAAAAAACCGTTGAAATCTTCCGTGCGTACAGTTCTTATGAAGAAGGATTCAGAGATTATGCGAGCCTGTTATCGAACAACCCAAGATACGCTAATGTCGTTAATACGCAAAATCCCGCAGAATTCGCATATGGCTTACAAAAGGCCGGATATGCGACTGATCCTCAGTATGGCAATAAAATCATGCGTATCCTGAGTAATCCAGCGTTAAGTAATCAAGATGTTATTTAACTTCTCAAATTATTTGCCGTTTACAAATAACAGAAGTCTATTTTTTTAACTTTATTAAATGTTCAGGAAAATTTTCTCAATAGATCTTTTTAAATAAACATTTATTTAGCAATTTTGATAATTCATACCGGCCATGGCAAATATTTTAGGAACTGGCGTTTCAGGTTTAAATACGGCACAAGCCAATTTGCTGACCACAAGCCATAACATCACCAATGTTGACACTCCAGGTTACTCACGTCAGCAGGTTATCCAAAGCACCAATATTCCACAGTCAACGGGAGCAGGTTTCATTGGCAATGGCTCTACTGTCACGACGGTAAAGCGTCTTCATAATCAGTTTCTAACAACACAGTTAACGCAGGTACAATCACAAAGCAGTCAGCTTGATACGCATTACGCACAAATCAAGCAAATTGATAACATTCTGGCCGATCCGGTCGCGGGATTGTCTCCATCTTTGCAAGATTTCTTCAACGGTGTCAATGATGTTGCATCAAACCCTGCCTCAGTGCCATCCCGCCAGGCTATGATCAGCAATGCTGAATCATTGGTAACACGTTTGAACAGTCTTGATAATCAGCTGTCAAGTATGCGGGATAGTGTCAATACAGAAGTCAGCACAACCGTCAATGAAATCAATTCATTGACAGAACAAATAGCGAAACTAAATCACAACATCATGCTTGCAGAAGGCGCTGCTGCAGGCCAACCAGCAAATGATTTATACGATCAGCGCGATGAATTGGTTAATCAATTAAGCAAATTTATTAATACCGATGTTATAAAGCAGCGAGATGGCTCATATAACGTATTTATCGGCTCTGGGCAGGCTGTCGTCGTGGGTACGGATGTCATGCCGCTCAAGGCAGTGATATCCCCTGAGAATCCGCAGGAAATGACCATTGGAATCAATATTGGCAGTAAAACCATTATATTACCGGAAGATCAGATTCAGGGCGGTAGTCTTGGAGGTGTTCTAAATTTTCGCAGTGAATCTTTGAATGAAGCACAAAACTCATTGGGTAGAATAGCCATTAGTCTGGCACAGACGTTTAACGATCAGCATCGCCTAGGAATGGATTTAAACGGCAATCTTGGAGAAGATTTTTTCACCGTACCCGAACCGAGAGTTACTTCATCTGCATTAAATGCTCCAACATCGAACATCACTGTTGATATCAGTGATGTTAGCAACTTAACAACAAGCGACTACCGTTTTTCTTTTGATGGCACCAACTATACACTAACACGTTTATCAGATAATAGTTCGGTCAGCACTGCGACCGCACCTTCAGCGGGTTCGCCACTTATTATGGATGGTGTCAGAATTAGCGGTGCCACCATTAATGCAAATGAGCGTTTTTTAATTCAGCCGACTATTGATGGTGCGAAAAATATCACCACCAACATTTCGGATACTTCCAAAATAGCGGCTGCTGCACCTATTCGTACCGAGGCATCGTTAACTAACTCTGGCAATGCCACAATAAGCCAGGGCAGCATAAATCCCTTGCCGCTTGATCCTAATTTGCAACAGCCCGTCACGATTACATTTCATACGCCCTATGACGGTCAATTTGATGTTTCTGGAACGGGTACAGGTTTACCAGCAACAAATCTAACATACACTAATGGCTCAGATATCAGTTTCAACGGTTGGACAATTCAAATTGAGGGTCAACCAGGTGCGGGGGATATTTTTACCATTGATCCCAACAACAACGGCACGGCAGATAACCGTAATGCCTTACAACTGGCAGGCTTGCAAACACAAAGCACCATGGCAAATGGAACAGCGTCCTATCAGGAAGCTTACGGTCAAATGGTCAGTTTAATCGGTAACAAAACCCGTGAACTAGAAGTCACCAGTGAAGTACAAGCCAACCTAGTAACTCAGACGAAACGTTCGATAGAAGCTCTGTCCGGTGTTAATCTGAATGAAGAAGCTGCTAATCTATTACGCTATCAACAAGCTTTCCAAGCTGCAAGTAAAGTTATAGAAATCAGCAACTCGCTTTTTGACTCCATACTCCGGATTGGTTAAACAAGATAGTAAAACGAATAATTAAATAAGTTGAGGATTATCTTATGCGTGTCAGTACCAGTGGAATGTTTGATTCAGGCACCGCAACCATATTGCAACAACAGGAAGCCTTAGTCAAAACACAACAACAACTTTCAACGGGCCGACGCATTTTAACACCATCAGACGACCCCATCGCTGCCGCTCAAACGGTCAGCTTATCGCAGACCGCTGCTTTAAATACTCAGTTTGGTGTGAACCGTGAACATGCCATTGCATCACTTGGGCTCGTTGAAACCACTTTAGATAATGTTACAACAAACTTACAAGACATTCGTGAGATTGCCGTTCACGCAGGTAACTCTTCGCTAACTGACACTGATCGAAGAAGTCTGGCAACTGAACTTCGCGGACGATTTGAAGCATTATTAGGGCAAGCCAATACCACCGATGGCATGGGCAACTACATGTTTTCCGGATTTCAGGCGAAAACACAGCCGTTTACCCGTTCGGGACTAAATGTTCAATATAACGGAGATCAAGGGCAACGACTCAATCAAGTGGCCCCAACCCGTCAATTAGCCGTCAGTAACTCAGGCACTGAAGTGTTTGAACGGATTAAAAACGGAAATGGCATATTTACCACTGCTGCTGATCCATCAAATACTGGAGGAGGAATTATCACTTCCGGCTCAGTTGCCAATCCGGCCAGTCTTACCGGACACAACTATGAGATTACATTTGCAGCAGGCGCAACCGGGTTAACATACGATGTAACTGACACGACAACTGGAACAACCTTGTCTAGCGGGAATCCTTTTACATCTGATGAAACCATCCAGTTTGACGGTTTACAATTCAGCATCAGTAACACTCCGAATGCGGGCGATACCTTTACAGTCTCACCAAGTACAAACCAGAGCATTTTTAATACCATTGGAAATCTGATAACAGCTTTGGAAACACCGATAAGAAGTCAAGATGGTGGAGGCGCGCGTTTAACCAATAATCTTAATTCAGCATTGCAAAATCTGGACAACGGCCTTGAACAAATACTGACAACACGAGCGTCAGTTGGATCAAGATTACAAGAAGCCGAATCACTTGACATCCAAGGAAGCGACCTTGAAATTCAGTATGAACAAAGGCTTTCCGAACTGCGTGATGTTGATTTTGCAAAAGCCATTTCTGAATTGAATAAACAACAAGTCTATTTAGAAGCGGCACAAAAATCATTTTCGACAGTAACACAACTGTCGTTATTTGATTTCATTTAATTTTCATCGTTGCCGATCAAATTGATAAACAATGGATGAAGGAGGGGTTAGTACCTTAGGCGGTTCAATTAGGCCCGTCTCTGCCAATGACGGAACAATTGTTTCAATAAACGGTGTTAACGACCCTGTTGATCCACTTGTATGCACAAGCCCTTTATTATGAATAATCTTTTTGAGTACAAATGATTCACCCTGTTTATCATACTCAAAAAAAAGTGTGTTAGATACCGGTTGAACACGACTTGTGTTAAATGAAGAAAATGTACCGCGTGACTGACTTAAATCGGTATATAGAGAACTGACCACGATGATAAGTTCATGCCCATTAAAATAAGCAGTAGCATCTATATTATCTAACCTCAACGGCAAACCGCCTTCATTGACGGCTTCTGGCGTACCTATAAAACCGATTGCTGTGTCGCTATCAATACATACTTGTTGATTTCCGTTAACGAAACGTGGCAAACCACCTATCAAGCTAAGACGAAAAAACCCATCATCTAAGTTTTCAGAAACTTCAAATCTGCTTTCAACAAATATATTTGTCGGAGTCGGATCATCTGCATTTATAGGATTTGAGCATCCAAAGCCTTGATAAGTAATTGATTGCGCATTGACCTTAATACCAAACCCGATTAAAACTACAGCGGCGAAGAACAGCATTTTTTTCATGGCAACTCCTTATTAAACCTTGATTGTAGTTTCCAATCTTTTTTGATTCTTAGAAGTAGAAGTAAAACTAATCTAAGTCTTCTTAATCGCAACCCGCAAACGTCTGGCTTCTTTTGGGTCGATCAATAACGAACGGTAAATTTCAACACGATCGTTATGTTCTAAAATGGTTGTACGATTTGAAAATTTACTGAAAATTCCAACCCGGTTTTTGTTTAAATCAATTTCCGGAAACTGTTTCATAATTCCGGAGAGTTGCACCGCTTTTTCCAGTGTCGTTCCTTTAGGTACTCTTATCTTCTTGAGTATCTGCATTGTGTTTAATGCATAAGCAATTTCAACTTCAATACTTTGGCCTATGACTTGATTCTCAATCGCCATAAACCGCATCGGCACGTTCAATAAATGATTCTACAAAACTATTGGCTATCATATGAAAAACCGGCCCAACCAATTTCTCCAGAATTTTGTGAGAAAAAGTATAATGCAAGCGAAATTCAATTTTGCAAGCATCATCTGATAATGGGATGAAACGCCAATGACCATCCAGATGTTCGAACGGACCATCCAGTAACGTCATTTCAATAAGTTCAGGCGGGTTGCGTTTATTTTCAGTTGAAAAACTGTGTTTTACATGATGGTAATTAATGTTGACCGTCGCATGTGTAATGGTTTCATTCTGAGGATTAACCGACGTGCCATCGCACCAGGGAAGAAAATCTGGATACTTTGCAACATCATCTACCAGAGAAAACATCTTTTCTGCTGAATAAGGAACTAATACTGTTTTTTCTATTTCTGCCATAATAGTAAACCACCTCTGTTTCTCATGAGGTACATTACCGAAAAATGATAAAATACGCAAAATTTAAAGAATATTCACCTATTTTACGAAATTGAACCACCTGAATGAGTATTATTCAAAATAAAAAAGCATTTCACGATTATTTTATCGAAGAAAAATACGAAACGGGCTTGGTACTGGAAGGTTGGGAAGTAAAGGCTATTCGCGCCGGACGCGTTCAATTAAAAGAATCCTATGTTATTATTCGTAACAGTGAATTATACCTTATTGGCTGTCATATTAGTCCACTGAAAACGGCATCGACCCATATTCATCCTGATCCCGTTCGAACACGTAAATTATTATTACATACCGAGGAAATTAAACGGCTTATCGGTAAGGTAGAAAGAGCTGGATATACGCTTGTTCCATTGGACATGCATTATAAAACGGGCAGAATCAAGCTTGAAATTGGCCTTGCTAAAGGCAAAAAGCTGCATGACAAACGGGAATCAGAAAAACAAAAAGAATGGGAACGTGAGAAGCAGCGTTTAATCCGCTCCAAATAAAAAAGTAATTTTGTTTTAATTGTTAATTGTTAATTGTTTTTCCATGAACTCAGAAAAAAAACCTATTGCAATTTGGTTACTCATATGTTGTGCCCTGGTCTTTGCCATGGTCGTTGTCGGCGGCGTCACAAGACTGACCGACTCAGGACTCTCTATCGTTGAATGGCAACCGCTCGTCGGCACAATGCCACCGATCACTCAGACTGATTGGGACGAATTGCTTGAAAAATACCGAACCTCACCGCAATACGAGAAAGTTAATAAAGGCATGAGTATTGATGAATTTAAAACCATTTTCTGGTGGGAATACTTTCACCGGTTACTGGGAAGACTAATTGGCCTGGTTTTCTTCATACCATTTGTATATTTTCTGATTAAGAAACAAATCGACAAACCTTTGGGAATCAAACTCACCGGCATTTTCATACTAGGCGGACTACAAGGATTCATGGGCTGGTATATGGTTATGAGCGGTCTGGTTGACATTCCACATGTCAGTCAATACCGATTAACCGCTCATCTGGGTCTCGCTTTTATTATTTTTGCCACCATGCTCTGGGTTGCATTGGGACTATTATCACCCATTCCCGCAGAAACCGATGGGCAGGATACAAATGGACTAAGGCGATTTGCAATCGGGTTATCTTGGCTGATTTTTATCATGGTTCTGTCTGGCGGTTTTGTAGCTGGTATCCGCGCAGGACTCGCATACAATACATTCCCGTTGATGAATGGGCATTTTATCCCCCCCGATCTATTCATTCTTGAACCTTGGTACCGCAATTTCTTTGAAAACATGACTACGGTTCAATTTGATCACCGCATGATTGCATGGATCCTGATGTTCACCATACCAGTGTTCTGGTTTAAGGCCATTCGAACAAATCTGTCAAAAACAACGAAATTGGCATGCCACCTATTTTTATTAATGTTGGTTATCCAGGTGACACTAGGTATCACTACCTTATTACAAGCTGTACCGATACATCTAGGAGCAGCGCACCAAGGTGGTGCCGTATTGTTGTTTGCATCGTCGCTTTGGGTGAGTCACAGGTTACGTAAGTCCACATAAAACAGTTAAAGGAATTTACAAATATGAATACGCTAGTCCGTTTCAAAAAAGAAAATCAACACACTTCAATGTTTATCTGGATAGGTTTGTTATTTTGCTTTTTACCTGCCACGCTCAGCGCTGAAGTCATTGGCAGTGTTTCAACCAAATTCAAATTACTGGGCGCAAACGACAAGATAGTCATTGAAGCCTTCGATGATCCCGATATCGATGGCGCCACGTGCTATCTCAGCCGGGCCAAAACCGGGGGTGTCAGCGGCGCAGTCGGCATTGCTGAAGATACATCGGATGCATCCATTGCATGCCGACAGGTCGGACCCATCACATTATCCGAGGAAATTAAAAGCGGTAAAGCTGATGGGGATGAAGTTTTCAAAAAAAGCACTTCGCTACTTTTCAAGTCGCTGCAAGTTGTGCGTTTTTATGATCCCAAACGAAATGTTCTGATTTACCTGACCTACAGTGACCGAATTATTGAAGGATCCCCCAAAAACAGTATTTCAACAATACCTATTATGCCCTGGCGTTAAAACTGATCTTACGGCTTATTAACCACACAATGAAGCGTTTATCGTAGTGAAATTCTCATTACATCGTCAATTTGTTCGATACGAAAATTGCGTAAAACATTCATACCGAGTAACGCTTCATCTGACATATTCGGCATCACTGTTACCTCGACATTGGTCAATTGAAACGCGCCAAAAGTGATTTCCGGCACAATCGCCATACACGCATTCACACTGCCATTAGCGGTCATGACTTGATGCGGCTGACAGTTACGAATGCCGACGCGCGTGGCCAACACGCTTGAAATTGAAACATTTGTCGCCCCAGTATCAATCAGAAAAACAACCGGCGTATCATTGATGGTGCCTGAACTGAAATAATGACCATTATTTGCCTGCACCAATTCAAGTTCTCCGGCACCGATAATTTCAGTTGGCTTTCTTGAATCACCACGGTTTGTTGGCCGGTAAGCGCTATAAGCCAGGGCAAGTTGGACTGGATTAATACCCAATCCATGAAATTCAAGCGCGGTTGTCAAACCAACCTGAAGTGACACACCGCCATCCACAACAATCTTTGCGCCATCTGTAAATCCGGTATGCAAATTACACCACTTTGACCCCACATAAACCTCCATACCATACGCGCCTACTGGCACACTGATTTGAATCGATTTACCAGGCAAAATTGAAACCGCAAGATACTGCCTAGCTGTAAACTTATCGGAAAGCACCGCAACCATGGCATGATCATGCTGGTTAATAATCTGTAAACCGGAATACAATACATCAGTTCGTTGCATGACGGATGGATCAATGGCATAGACAGTTCCATGAGGCGGCATTGACTGACAATTATGCTTTACCGGTTTTACACCCTGCATCTGATCATGTTGCGATACGGGCATTTGCTTCGGTAATGGCAATTGTCTGTAGTGCAAGAATATGGCCATGAAGATCAAAACGCTGACAATCCATTTCAACGCACGACTTTGAGTTAATGCTACCAGCCGGTTAGAAGGCAGGTTATCAGCCGGCTGGCCATCAGGCTGATCATTCACTTTATCCTGTTTTATCCGTTGATTGTTACGGTTTTGTCTTTCCATTACTTATGCTTTTATTCAGTCTATAAACCTATTGATTTAACGGAAAATCACATTCTCAACTTGAACAATACATCGGCAACACCGCTATCATGACATTAACCTCTAATATTCAACATGGGAGGCTTACGCTTGAGCTACAGTAATATTTTGATTTTATTCATTATTATTTGTATGCAAAATAATTATACTTCTACAGCATCTTATTACTTGTATATAAAACAGAAGATTCTGTATAATTTAGGGTTTTGCAGATTTGGTAATTTTTGGCTAGGTAAAACGGATAGGATAATTTATAAGATTAATTATGGTCATCATTAGATTGGCACGCGGCGGTGCAAAAAAACGTCCCTTTTATAACATGGTTGTAGCGAATTCACGTAATGCCCGGGATGGCAGGTTTATTGAGCGTGTAGGCTTTTATAATCCAAGAGCAACGGGCGGTGAAGTCAAATTGCGCATCCATATGGATCGTGTCAATCATTGGCAATCCAAAGGTGCTCAATTATCAGGCACAGTTAACAGACTAATCAAGCAGTTTGCGGCAGCAGATCAGGAAGCATCTGCAAACAGCTGAAACAATTCCGGAAAGCTCCATGATTATCATGGGGCATGTAGTTAATGCTTTTGGCATTCGCGGATGGGTAAGAATTTACCCCTATACCGAATATGTCGATAGTTTACTGAATTTTAAAACCTGGTGGCTTGGCAAGGGCAACAAACAATGGAACACTATGCAAGTTGTCACAGGACGAATCAATGGCAATTTGCTTGATGTCAAGCTAATTGGTTGCGATGACAGAGACCATGCATTAAAACTTAAGGGATTGCAAATTGCCGTACCACGTGAAGCCTTACCGCTATTACCAGATAATGGAGACAAGGGCTATTATTGGTCTGATTTGATTGGCTGCGAAGTCATCACGTTAAATAATGAAATACTTGGATTTATAGTTGGCCTGATCGAAACAGGAGCAGATGATGTTTTATGCGTACAGGATAAAACAAATAGTGTAAACGAAATCTTGATACCGTTTATTGAGCCGCGTTTTATAAAAAAAGTAGATTTAACAAACCGGCGGGTTGTCGTTGACTGGGAAATAGACTACTGACTTAGATTAAAGAATATACATGCCTTATGAATGCGATGTCGTGACATTGTTTCCAGACATGTTTAACGCCATCACACAACATGGTGTAACGGGAAGAGCCTGCGAGAAGAAACTTTTCCATCTGAACATATGGAATCCGCGTGATTTTACGCACGACAATTATCGCACGGTAGATGACAGCCCCTACGGCGGCGGACCGGGCATGGTAATGAAGATACAGCCGCTTGAAGACGCAATTGTCAATGCAAAAAAACGTCAGCAACAACTGGGCATAGATAAACCTGAGGTTATTTACCTGTCGCCACAGGGACAAAGGCTAAATCATCATCTGGTCACGCGATTCAGCCATGCACCTGGAATAATTCTGCTTTGCGGGCGCTACGAAGGTATTGACGAACGATTGATCGAGCGGCAGGTAGATACGGAAATTTCGATTGGCGACTATGTTTTATCTGGCGGTGAACTGGCTGCGATGGTACTGATTGACTGTATTATCAGATTGATCCCGGGCTCTCTAGGCGATCCGGAATCAGCACATCGGGATTCGTTTGTAAATGGCTTGCTGGATTATCCGCACTATACGCGTCCAGAAAGCTATAATGGCAGTGACGTGCCTGAAGTATTACTTTCAGGTAATCATGCCAATATACACCGTTGGCGCTTACAACAAGCATTAGGAAAAACATGGCTGAAACGCCCGGATTTGTTGCAATTGAAAGCGATAAAGAAAGGCATTACAAAAGAAGAAGAAACACTCTTGAATGAATTTCAAAGAGCGTACACAGATCAAAAAAAAAACTGACAGCAAATAGGAAAACGTTATGAATATCATTGATCAATTAGAAGCTGAAGAAATTAGCCGTCTGAACAAAGACATACCCAGTTTTGCACCGGGCGATACGGTCGTTGTCAATGTCAACGTCGTTGAAGGTAACCGCAAACGTGTACAGGCTTATGAAGGGGTTGTCATCGCAAAACGGAATCGCGGCTTGAACTCTGCTTTTACCGTACGCAAAATCTCAAGCGGTGAAGGCGTTGAACGTACCTTTCAGACCTTTTCACCACTTATTGACAGCATAGAAGTCAAGCGGCGGGGAGATGTACGACGTGCAAAACTGTATTATCTCAGAAGCCGTTCAGGTAAATCGGCAAGAATTCGTGAAAAACTGCCAGCACGGATTAACAAATAGAAATCAAATTTTTGTGTTTTGCATAAAAAAACCGCCATTAATACATGGCGGTTTTTTTTGAACCAGCTCATTTCGTCAACTGCTCCTGTACTACATCAAAGCAATTCTCTTACATTTTCTGGTGGACGGCATATTTTTGCATTTTCGCCACGCACAACGATAGGCCGCTGCATCAAATCAGGATTATCAATCATTGCTTTGATCAAATCGTCTTCCGACATTGTATCCAAATCCAATTCACGTGCCGCAGATTCATCCTGACGAAAAATATCACGTGCTGACAATCCAAGCTTTTGTATTAATTCACGCAGCTTATCTGCCGTCAATGGCGTTTCATAATAATTCACCGACTCATAAGCTTGCCCGCTTTCATCAAGAATCGCCAATGTCGCTCTGCATTTGCTGCAAGTCGGTTTTTGATAGATGGTAATCTTGTCACTCATGGTTCACTAACCGTTATTTAAATCCCACATTCATCGGAAATCGCTTTATGCGCTGCTGACGATCCTTTTAAACCAAAGGTATCAGTCGTCAATGTACCGCGCGAGGAAGTTCCTTGAACAACCAGTGTATTTCCGCGCCTGATCGCATCGGCCAATTTATTATCTGCAGCCTGATCGATAGCCCAGGCGGAATCGTCCTGCGTGAATAGTTTAAACGTCTGGTTATTCACTTTAACCGTTACTTCACTACCCGCCTGATAAGTGTAGCCTGCAATATAGCTAAAAACATTTTTACTGTTTTCAGCCGGACGGTGAGTCACCAAAGCAAAAATATCACCACGCTTGCTGTAATTTCCTTCATCCTTCTTGGGTTGACTGACCATATAACAGACTTTGCCATTGTTCTCCATGAACATATAAGCTTTCCAATCCCCGTATTCTCCCAATAGTCTGGGCTCCGAAGCATGGGCCATACCGGCCAAACCACCAAGCATCATGACGGCGCTCGCCAAAAGTAACTTACTTATTTGTCGACATTTCATATTGCTAACCTTGAAATTGATAAGATTACCCGATAAACGAAACACCTAATTTACCGAAAAACATTTTTAATTAAACTAGGCACAGCCTTCCATCTTATAGATGTAATAACCGTTTTTGTTGATATCATCAACGACTTCCTGCGGCATACCCCGGCTATCGGTATGGCAGAACCGGCATTCCTTACTGGTCACGGTTGCATCGCCCTCGCCAATAGAAACCAACCATTCCTTAGCGTAATCGACTGCTTTCTGATCGTCTTTTACCGCAGTAAACACATCGAAGTGCATAATATGTCCATCTTTGGCCTTCACATAAGTATCATAAACATGAATTTGCATTTTGACTAAACCTTTAAAATTAAAACTGAATTATAAATACAGCATGCGTTATGCAAACACAGTTGCTATTTTATTTTGTTGTTCAAACGGGGGTTACTATAACAATTTATCCATCAAACCGCTACGTTAAAGTACAGATTCACAAACCGTGAGTTATGCATCAAAACACAAATCCCCGTTAATCCATCTTTCTACGCGCCACCAGAACACCATCGCGCGTTGGGTTGATAAAAGCTTCAAATTCCGGATCGTTAAAAATGAGTTGATTATGCTCCACAATAGCCTCTGTCCAACCCAATTCGATATCGGTATATGTTTCAACGGCTACCCTGCCATGCCATAATACATTGTCTGCAATATAAAGTCCGCCCGGACGAATTCTGTTACGCGCCAGCCGCCAGACTTCGGGATAATCGCCCTTGTCCACATCGTTATAACAGATATCGAACTCGCCATTCGTCTGATTAAAAATATCCTGCGCAATACCAACGTCAAAAGTCATTCGATCCCCCAAACCCGCTTTGGCCAGATATTTTTCGGCAAGTATCTTATTATCGTTTTTTCCATCGCTGCAGATCACTTGACCATCAACGCCAACAGCTCTCGCAAACCAGAAAGCCGAGTAACCATAACCACTGCCAAACTCAAAAACGCGTTTGGCGCCGATCATTTTTGCCTGCGTTTCCAGAAAAATGCCGACCAGTCGATTAATAATGGGAAAACTTTTTTGTTTGGCCAACGTTTCCATTTCAAGTAAAACAGGGTGATCGGTATTGTCCACCAGCTTGCGCATATAGTCTTCTATAGCCGGATTAACCGGCACAATTACACCGGGATTGGGTATCGTGGGTTGTAGTATTTCTGTCATTCTGTCTTCCTTTATTACACTAGGGGGTGTCGTCATGAGTTATGGGCATTTCTGCGCGAGCAGATTTTTGATGAATGTTTGTGAAAAGTACGTGGGGCATAGCCGTAGCTATGCTCAAACACTTTGAATAAATAGGCGCAAAAATCTGTCGCGCCCTTCGGGTTTGTTTTTC
>JAGRFM010000204.1 GCA_020446045.1 Nitrosomonas sp. | reverse complement strand
TTGCTTTTGCGTAGCGATTTGATGGGAACGATTTTAGCGATCATGGCATTTAAGCAGCTTAAATAATCTGGTTATTCCGAATATTATTTCCTGAGCTTCATGATTTCTTTGAGCATCACACTTTGTGCTTCCCGGATTGTGTCCAGGGTCATATAAAGCTGTGACTTGCCGATATATTTCGTGCGCTCGTCATTGGTCAGCCATAGCTTGATCAAGCCACCGAGCCGACCCAGATCGGCATTGATTTTGAGCAGCGCATCCACCTGCCGGTTATCGATGATACTGGGCACGCTGTAACCCAGACCCAGATTGCGAAGATATTCCGCAACCGCCAACCCTGCCTCACAGGCTTTTGCTTTGATCATTTTTTCTTCCTCCGGTAACACAGGAACTCTGAGCCGCTTGTCGCGTTTGGCGCGCCCAGCGCCTTTTTTCCTATTCATAGTTTTCTGTTGATCGCCACCTGTTGGGCGCCCTGGAACCGTCATTTCGCTTACCTCGTAGAGCAAGATCAACGTTGAGCACAGTTATGTGCGAATAAAGTTTGCGTGGAGATGGCCATCTCCACATATCTTGCCCTGTTGTGTTAGTTTTTTAAATTATACTAACACTATATTATGAGTTTGCAAACAGTTTATTTTCGTTATATTATAATTTCAGCTGATTTAAAAATGCTTGTAAGAAGCTTCTTTCAACTAAAAGAAAGTGTCTTTGAAACAAAAAGAAAGGATAAAAAAGCATAAGAAACGGATTACAACAAAATGGAACTAAAAGCAACGCTATTGAAAGTTAATGAAACTTGAAAAATGGACAGGGAGTTTTTTAGGAAAAAATAAAAAAAACGAACAAAAAAACAAAACAAGAAAATTATTTCCACCAAAGAATAATTTGATACGGAGAACATTGTGATGGCCAAAACCTTATCAGAACGTATCGCGCTATTTACAGACAAGAACAAAAATACCGGCAAACAGTTTTTGCCGGTATTTATCGCATTAAAACCAGATATCGAACAGGCATTACAGGATGGTTGGACGGTGCACCAGGTATGGGACACGTTATATGACGAGGGAAAGATTAAATGTTCGTACCAGTGGTTCAGAACGTTGGTTAATCGCCATATCACTGACAACAGAAAACAAAAGATTCTCACTACACCAGAAAAATCAGCAGTCGCCGATCAAGAAGGATTTCGTTTTAATTCTGCAACTGAAAAAGAGGAGCTTATCTGATGGCCAAGATACATATGATTCTGCAAGGAAAAGGCGGCGTTGGTAAATCGTTTATCTCATCAACACTGGCACAGCATAGGATCGCCAAAGGTAAAAATCCTTTGTGCATCGATACCGATCCTGTCAATGCCACGTTTTACGGTTTCAAGAAACTCAATGTTAAGCAGATTAATGTCATGAACAACGATGAAATCGATCCAAGAAAATTTGACGACTTGATCGAACTCATCGCCAATACTGAAACCGATGTCATTATCGATAACGGCGCAAGCACTTTTGTGCCGATGTCGCATTACCTGATCAGCAACCAGATTCCGACATTGCTGCTGGATATGGGGCATGAACTGGTTGTTCATACGGTGATCACCGGAAGCCAGGCATTGCTCGATACGCTCAATGGTTTTGTGCATCTCGTCAAACAGTTTCCGAAAGAAGCATTATTTGTTGTCTGGCTCAATCCGTACTGGGGCGAGATCGCCATGAACGGCAAACAGTTTGAGGAAATGAAAGCATACATCGATAACAAAGCCCGTGTTTCGGCAATCATTAGAATTCCGCACTATAAACCGGAAACTTTCGGTAAGGATTTAAGCGAAATTCTGCAGTCGAAATTCACGTTTGACGAAGC
>JAGRFM010000203.1 GCA_020446045.1 Nitrosomonas sp. | reverse complement strand
CGCCCTTCATTTCCCACAAAACGTAAACGAAGGTGTTTTTGATTGCATCATCTCACTGCACTTTCCACGGAGTGATCAAAAAACAGGCAAATTGATGTTGAATACGGGGTTTTCGGGCAGACACTAAATAGAGTGAGCTATTTTTAGCGTTGGAGGGCTATAGTTCTGTTTCACTGGCAACAAAAACGGTTACCCGGTTTCTGCCGCCTTCTTTCGATTGGTAAAGCGCCTCGTCAGCTCTGGATAACAGATTCGCACCTATGGTTTCGTAATCTTGTTTGCTTCGCTGCTGTATTTTATCAAGGCCTTTCAAATTGGCCATTCCAATTGAAATGGAAACTTGAAATTCTTTTTCCTGGTAACGGTGCGAATCAGCACATATCCCTTGCCGCAGGCGCTCAGCTATTTCCTGGGCTGCCTGCAAAGGTGTAGACGGTAAAACAACGACAAACTCCTCACCCCCGTAACGCGCGACGATATCACAAACGCGCACCTGGTTTTTTATCTGATTAGCAACTCGCACCAATACATCGTCACCGGTCTGATGTCCGTAGGTGTCATTGATGCGCTTAAAATAATCGACATCAAGAAACATGCATACCAGATCGTCGCCACAACGCAAACTGCGTGCGATTTCGTCCTTTAAACGCAAGTCGAAGTAACGTCGATTGTAGACTTGCGTGAGTACATCCTGGTAGCTGATTTCCTTGAGCCGTTGCTGATTGAGACAATTCTCGATAGCAACCGCAGACATCGTCGATACTTTCTGCAAGAAAAATGTACCAACACCGTCCGGAAACCGGTTCTCATCATAACTCAAAAGCAATAAGGCACCGATAATACGCTTACCTCGCATCAGCGGAAGATATACAGCGCTTTTAAAATGATTTCTGTTTTTTAAGCGCGCAATCATCCAATGATATTTTTTTATGGCTTTCATGCCCGTTACGGATGTTTTGTTCAGAGAAACAATACACTCAGAATCTTTAGCGGGATTGAGTACCAATAGCCTATCTTCATAATTGATCCGTGATTTTTCTTCATGGCTGAGAAATACACGCTCAATATCATAATGTTGGTCAATAAGGCACAGCACAACTTCCTGCAATTGAAAACGTGCTCGCAGCCTGGACAATAACAGATACCTCAATTCTGTTGGTGAATCGGCATCTATTATTTCAAAGCCGAAGGTTTCGCACTGCTCATGTTTTTTCTCGTTGTCCTTGGCGTGCTTGATCAGGTTTTCGAGTTTATCCTGCAACAGGCGATTTTTTATATGGCCAGGGATATGCATTATCTCTATTTTCTGGTTGCAACAACAGTTGATTGTCTCATATTTGTCAGGAGCTTAATAGTTCTGGCCGGACTGGATCGATTTGTCTTCAACAGTCCATGATCTTTTTTGCAGCATACGAACTATCCACCAGATCGCCAGCGCAGCAATCAAATGTTTTAAAGTATGACCACTGACAATTTGTCCCAGAGAAAAAAGCTGCTGATCAAGCATTTCTGCGACTTTAGCTAAAGCGTATAGACCAATGGCTTTAAGGAATGCATTATCATATGTATAGCCGGAAGGCAGAATCAAACTCAAAAGTACAATGAGCAGTAGTGAATAAAATTGTATGACGATGTAAAAATTTAAATTCCCAGCGCCTTGCTGTTCGCTCCAGTACCAGTAAATCACACTGGCGGCACCCAATAGCACCAAAACCGGCAGCAATTTTAATCCTAGTTTTACATCAACACGTTCGACCAGCATTGCTGCCAACAATGCCATGATACCGATTGCAATTGGCAAACGATCCCATAGTAAAGTAGCATTATCGGGCTGCCAATGATAATAGGCCGACCCCAAAGCAGTCGTGACAATACTGATAAAAAAAACAAGATACGGCCAGGATTCTGAAGGCGTTTTGAAGGTCTGCGAATACCTTGCGTCTCCCGAATTCGAGATTCGCCGGAGGAAAATCAGCCCTGCCACACCGCTATATAAAATAGCCAGATTGGAAATCACATTCATAAAATTCGGTATGCCCAGCATGAACCGTTGATCCGCAAAACCATGATAATCATGCGGCTGCGCAATCGGCGGCCATATCGCCGCGGCCAGTATGACAAGTACGGAGCAAATCCCCAGCAATCGCAGTCTGCTTTGCGTTTTTACGTCTGAGCTGTTCATACACTATGTCTCCTTTAACCGTACATTTGCGTCACGGCTTCTCTCACATTATGGACTGGCAGAATTTTGATACCGGCAATCGGTTGTTTCGGTTTGTTTGCCTGTGGAATAATGGCATGGGTAAAACCGAGCTTGGCGGCTTCCTTCAATCGTTCCTGCCCGCGCTGAACGGGGCGTACTTCACCTGCCAAGCCCACTTCTCCGATAACCACCATTTTTTCTGCGAGCGGTTTATTCTTCAACGACGATACGATAGCCAGCAGAATGGCCAGATCCGCACCCGGCTCGTTGATTTTAACGCCACCGACGGCATTGACGAAAACATCCTGATCGAAACAGGGAACACCGGCATGACGATGCAAAACCGCCAGCAACATGGCCAACCGGTTTTGCTCCAGGCCGACACATAATCGTTTGGGGTGCGGTGCGCGTGCTTCATCGACAAGCGCCTGGATTTCGACCAACAACGGACGTGTCCCTTCCTGTGTCACCATCACGCAGGAGCCCGCCACTTGCCCATCGTGGTGCGATAAAAATAATGCCGATGGGTTCTTGACTTCTCGCAACCCCTTTTCGGTCATGGCGAAAACACCCAGTTCATTGACTGCGCCAAAGCGGTTTTTGAAAGCACGCACCAACCGGAAACTCGAATGCATGTCGCCCTCGAAATACAACACGGTATCGACCATATGCTCCAATACACGCGGCCCCGCCAATGCACCTTCTTTGGTAACGTGTCCGATCAGTATAATGGCTGTGCCGCTGGATTTTGCCAGCCGTGTCAGTTGCGCGGCGCATTCGCGCACTTGTGCAACCGACCCCGGTGCAGATTGTAATGCTTCGGAATAAATGGTCTGAATCGAATCAATCACCGCAACGCGCGGTTTATGATCATTCAACACCTGTTGTATCTTTTCCAGTTGAATTTCGGCATACAACGGAACGGACTGCACATCGAGCACCAGCCGCTTGGCGCGCAACGCCACCTGTTGCGCCGATTCTTCACCACTGACATACAAAACGTCATGACTGCGGGACATATAAGTCAATGCTTGCAGTAACAACGTAGACTTTCCGATACCCGGATCCCCACCGAGCAACACCACGCCACCACGCACCATTCCACCACCGAGCACACGATCCAATTCGGAAATGCCAGTCGGATAACGCGGTTCTTCCTGTGTTTCGATCTCACTCAGATTTTGTATTTGTCCCGTATCCGATACCGGACTGAAACGCGATACTTGTTTTTCAGTTACCGTCTCGATAAGCGTATTCCAGGACTGGCAATGTGGACACTGGCCTTGCCATTTCAAGGTTTGTCCACCGCATTCACTGCATACATACACTGATTTTTGCTTAGCCATTGACTTCTGCAATCATACGTTTAGCCTACATATCCAGATAAACCTCTGCCGTTTCAAGCGATCTTCCTTGCGCATCCTTGGCGGATAAAACCGGTTCATGCTCAACAGGCCAATTGATGGCGAGTGTCGGATCGTTCCAGATAATGCAGCGTTCATACTCGGGCGCCCAATAATCCGTCGTCTGATACAGGAACTCGGCATACTCAGAAAGCACAACAAAACCATGCGCAAAACCCTCCGGCACCCAGAGTTGTTTTTTATTCTCGGCGCTCAGCCTTTCTCCAACCCATTGACCAAATGTCGATGAAGAACGACGAAGATCGACCGCCACGTCGAACACTTCTCCAACCACGACACGCACCAGCTTGCCTTGCGGTTGTTTGATCTGATAATGCAAACCGCGCAATACATTTTTTGCCGAACGGGAATGATTGTTTTGTACAAAATTCACCTGCCGTCCGATGAGTTGATCAAACTGCCGCTGATTGAAACTTTCAAAGAAAAAACCGCGTTCATCCCCAAAAACTTTGGGTTGCAAAAGAAAAACATCAGGTATCGCCAGTTGTGTAGCATGCATCTTTAAAATACCCGTCATGTTTTGTGTTTTAGGACCTGCAGCAAATACTGGCCATAACCGTTTTTGACCAAAGGCGCCGCAAGTGCCTCGAGCTGAGTCGCATTTATCCACCCCTGCCTAAAAGCAATCTCCTCCGGACAGGCAATTTTTAATCCCTGACGGTGTTCAATCGTCGCCACGAAATGGCTTGCTTCCAGCAACGATTCATATGTTCCGGTATCCAGCCAGGCGTAGCCGCGCCCCATGATTTCGACATTCAACGCAGACTGTTCCAAATAAATCCGGTTAATATCCGTAATTTCGAGCTCATTCCGATGCGAAGGCTTGATACTTTTGGCGTAATCCACCGCATTCCCGTCGTAAAAATACAAGCCCGTTACCGCATAATTGGATTTTGGTTTCCGCGGTTTTTCCTCCAGACTGATTGCCTGCCCTCGCGGATCAAATTCCACTACTCCGTATCGTTCCGGGTCTTGCACATGATAGGCAAAAACGCTGGCGCCTGAAATCCTTTGCGTGGCATTTAGCAATAGATTATCCAGGTTGTGACCGTAAAAAATATTGTCGCCCAGAACCAGTGCCGAATCATCGTTACCGATGAACGTTTCACCGATGAGAAAAGCCTGCGCCAGCCCACCCGGTTCAGGTTGAATCGCATAAGTGACATTCAGTCCCCATTGATGGCCATCACCGAGCAGCAGTTCGTAATTTGCAATATCCTGTGGTGTTGAAATGATTAGCAAATCCTGTATACCGGCCAGCATCAAAGTACTGAGCGGATAATACACCATGGGTTTATCGAAAACCGGTAATAATTGTTTTGAGACTGCTTTGGTAACCGGATACAGTCGTGTACCCGACCCTCCCGCCAACACAATGCCTTTTCTCCGCACTATTTTGTGGTCTGACGCATTATCTTCGTTAGTCTGTGTCGAAGACATCGCTTTTATTATTCCTTTCTCTCAATGTTACGTGGCATAGTATCTGAACAGCTGCGCTTTTGAATCCACAACATATCTATGTTCACATGTTCATCGGCTGCTTAATTCAATGAAACAATCATTGTACTATATTCGCACAACAAGACTTGAAGCCAAACGGGATACTTCTGACTTAAAATAGCAATCCACAACTAAAAGTGTCAATCAAACAATAGATTTCTTCATGCCTCAGAAACAAAACGTCAAATATCTTGCAAGGAAAATGACAGCCTGCAAGCATCTTCTTTTGTTAGCCTTGCTACCCCTGCTGGTCATAGCTGTCATATTGGCATTACTACCATTCCAGTTCCAGCATGTCTTACAAGCGGTTTATCTCAAACAGGATGATTCACTTGCGCAAAAAACCATGTTAACGATTATGCTGCTTGTCATCATTTATTTCTTTTCCAGTTTTGTCGGCCAATATTGGATAAGAAAAACGGAATATCAACTTAGCCTAGACATCTATAACGATTTATTTAACAAGCTATTGTATTTGCCGACATGGCAATATGCATCGCTGGACAAGCATCTTGTCATGGAAACGACATTATCCTGTACCAGGGAAGTGGCCAGAGCAACTTTACACGTTATAACCGTCCTCATGCGCGATGCATTGGCTCTGTTCGGACTGATCGTATGCCTTGCTTATTTGAATAAGGAATTCGTATTACTGGTTTGCATCCTGATTCCTTTTGCTTTTTTAATCATCCCGATCATAACCGGCCAGCAATCCAGAAAAAACGGCGCCTGGTCACAGGCAATCGGCAACCAAACCGCTAAACTCGCCGATCAGCTTCAGTATATTTTTGAAAACTTCCGTCATATCCGCTTATTCGGCGGCCAGCAACAAGAATATCGTCAGCTTGCCGATATGGCACAATCCATAATGAAAGGCAACAATCAACAGGATAACTATAAAGCATTCGTTCGCTCACTCTGTCTGCTTCTGCTATTCCTGATCATCATGGCCATCACTTACCTGATGCTGCAGCAAATGCTTGAGCACGCTCTGACACTTGATCAAGCAGGCGCCCTTCTCACAGCAATCCTGCTGCTCATTACCCCCTTAAGGCGGTTGTCTGAGGTTCCCCGGCTGTTACAGCAAGTCAGGGATTCACTAAAACAATTGGCCATACTATTGGACTTACCCTCAACTTCAATACGGGATACAGAAAAACAGATACAAATCCGAGGGAAACTGGTTTTGGAAGATATTAATATTTTCGATCAAAGAAAAACTCCCTATTTATTCAATTTGACCGTTGAGGCCGGAGAAACGATAGTACTGGTCGCAGACGATAACGCGCTCCGAATGCTGATTATAGATGTCTTGCTGGGTTTCCATTCTCCGGCAACGGGGAAAATAAAGCTCGACGATCATCCGTATCCGGAAATAGAGGCCACTGCCCTGCTTGCTCAATTTGCCGTCATCTCAAGAGCTCCCGTCATTCTGAGCGACCGCGTCGCTGGAAACATTGCTTACGGCTGCACCGAATGTACACACGAAGCCAGCATGACAAAAATAGCGCAAACAACCGGAGTCTCAGAATTTGTACGCGAAATGCCAGAAGGATTGCAAACCCGGGTCGACAAAAGTGGCGCCAGTCTGACGGCTAAACAATGGCAATTAATCGCCATAGCACGCGCCTTGCTCAAAAATGCACCTCTCTTGATTATCGATGACTTATGGCCCAGGCAACCAGCCGATGTATCAGGCGACGTTTTTAAAACGCTTAAACATACGATGCGGGAGCGAACGAACATTTTGTTACTGCAGGCTGTACCGGAATATCGTGAAGGTATTGATAGAATCTATATTGTCAAAAATGGCGCTGTTACTGCCCTGAACCAAGATTAATGGATTTTCTCACCATTCGGAGCATATTCAGGTACCCAACGCGACAGTTCCTTGCGTGCTTCCGAGTCACCAAGTGTTTTTATCTTTTCAAAACGCAATACCAGCGCTGACAACCATTGCTCGTTAACTTCGGGGGCCTGCGCAATACTTAATTTGGTATGTGGCGTCGGGACGGTATTTTCATTCGCTGACAACAGTTCTTCGTGTAATTTTTCCCCCGGTCGTAATCCGGTAAACACGATACGGATATCATCTTCACCCAATCCGGACAGGCGTATCATATCGCTTGCCAGCTCGGTAATTTTGATGGGATCCCCCATATCCATGACAAAAATCTCGCCACCACCCTTCAAGCCACCCATCAATCCGGCCTGCAAAACCAGTTGCGCCGCTTCAGGGATGGACATAAAATAGCGCGTCATTTCCGGATGCGTGACCGTAATCGGCCCACCTTTTTCTATCTGCATGCGAAATTTCGGAATAACACTGCCGGCACTGCCCAACACATTCCCGAAACGCACCATAACAAAACATGTATTACTTTTCTGGTTCATCTCCGACTGCTGCATTGCCTGGCATACCATCTCGGCAAGCCGTTTGCTAGAACCCATGGTATTGACCGGGTTCACCGCCTTATCGGTCGACACCAGAACAAATTTCTCGACATTGTGGCGTATCGCAGCATGCGCCAAAACATAAGTTCCCATGACGTTATTCAGTACCGCCTGCCAGGCGTTTTCATGTTCCATTAGCGGCACATGCTTATACGCTGCGGCATGAAAAATGACTGACGGGTGAACTTGTGCAAGTATCTGCTCCACCCGGTCTTCATCCTTTATATCGCCAATGACGAAAGACATGACGGTATCCGGAAAATTCGCATGAAACTCTTCCTGAATACAATACAATGCATATTCGTTGAGTTCGAACAATACCAAATGTGCCGGTTGAAATGCGACAATCTGACGGCATAATTCGGCGCCAATGGAACCGCCGGCACCGGTAACCAGAATGGTTTTACCGGTAAGCAATCCGTGCAATCCTTCATCATCCAGTACAACCGGTTCCCTGCCAAGCAGGTCGTCAAGCTGAATCTCACGAATTTGCGAAACAGTGGTCTTGCCGCTGATAAGGTCCTGATAGGACGGTACGATCATCGCCTTAACACCAATCTCCGAACACATTTCCAGAATGTGTCGATGCATACGATGCGAAAGCGCAGGCATGGCTATAATGACATGCCCCACATTGAGTTTGTGAACCCAGTGCGGCAAATCATCAAGTGTTCCCAGCACACGTATACCGTGCAAACGCGTTCCGAGCTTTCTGGGATCGTCATCAAGCATGCCGGCCACATGCCAGTCACGGCTGGCCGCCAAATCCTTCACCAGATTCAAAGCGGTATTGCCCGCCCCTAGGATAAGCACCAGTTTCCCGTCATAATTTTCCAGGCTGTACAAACGGCGTTCTTTCCATGCGCGATAAATCAAACGGCTTCCGCTCATAATCATCAATAGCAGAATGGGGGCGAGCACATTGACCGAATAAGGCACAATCCCCAGCAGCGACTGCTGCCATAAAATACCCGTAATGAATACCGCACTCAGCAAAACCGTAACCGTTATGCGTTTCAAATCAGGCAAACTGGCATAGCGCCACAACCCCCGGTATAAACCAAACCACAAAAAAAAGACCGCCTGTACCGGTAAAACCCATAACAGGATGTCCGACAATACGACAAACGGAACTTCAGCAATACGAAAATCGGAATAGAATAAAAAAGCAAACAACCAGGCTGACGCTACGGCAACCAGATCATGGCCAAAGGCAATGGCAGAGCGTATTCCGTATTTATTTTTAAACATATTCCAATTATAGGCCGTTCGAATGAAGCTTTTTATCTGCCATTACCATCAATCCCAAATAAATTAACCCCCACATTGTAACAATAATCCATTGTACAGCCAGTGCCTGAAAATTCATCCAGACAGCACAAGCACCGGCACTCAACATCAGGCCATATCCAAACAATGCTGTCTTGCGATGCCCAAAACCACTCTGCACCAAACGTTGATAATAATGTTTTCGATGCGCCTGCCAGATTGTTTCACCGCACCAGAGCCGTTTAGCCAGGGTAACCGATGCATCGACAATAAAGGGTGAAAAAACCAATAATGGCGCCCATAAAGACCACAAACCATAAACCCAGCCGAGCAAGCCCATTGCTGCCGCCAGATAACCGAGCGGAATTGAACCCGCATCACCCATAAAAATCCGCGCCGGATGAAAATTAAGAATGAGAAAACCACTTGCAGCGGCGGCTATTACAACATTGACCAGTGCAAAATCCATATTGCCGGACAACGCCGCCATCAATCCGTAACAACAAAAACCGATCAGCGCCATTCCGCCCGCCAGTCCATCCGAACCATCCATAAAATTATACAGATTCATTATCCAGACGAGCGTCAAAATAAAGATCAACTGGATATACCAGTCATACGCACCAAACGTAAAAAAAGAGAACAGCACGGCAACCAGGCCATGAACGGCAAGCCTGCACCAGACCGGTGTTTTCCACAGATCATCGGCAGCGGATACGCCAATCAGCAAATTGACACCCAGCCATATCTGGAGTGGCAGATTCACCGGGAACACAGCCCAGACCAGCAACACCCCTGAAAATAAACCGATTCCACCAACACGCGGCACGGGTGTCACATGCAGGGATCTTGAATTCGGATAATCTATTGCCACAACCATTTTCCGCCGTACCAACCACAGGTTCGTACCATATGAAATCAACATAGCCAGCAATGGCGCAGCATAAGTGCTGAGGGGAAAATCCAGTAACATAACCGTTAAAAAATTGGATCGTCCGGGAAAGAGATACACCGCTTTTCCATTTAATTAGAAATGGAAAAACGGCTCTGAATAGAAAACCGGAGAATCAGTCCGGTCAAAAAAATGACTTAAACGAAGTCAAGCACAACATCAAGGCATTGGGTTATTGGCATAACTCTGATGCGCGGCTGATTCTGCAGCGCCACGTTTCAGGTTCAGACCCATTTCTGACAGCACTTTCTCCAGTGCATTCAGACACGTCACCACATTCTCAACCCTGCTTGACGTTCCCATCAAACCGAAGCGCCATACTTTGCCGGCAAAATCACCCAGTCCTGCGCCGATTTCGAGACTGTATTCATCCAGCAATCTGCCGCGGACTACTTTATCATCGATACCTTCTGGAATATAAACCGAGTTCAGTTGCGGCAAGCGGTATTTTTCGTCAACAACATAACTAAT